>JBNJLU010000038.1:0-9161 GCA_050591185.1 Candidatus Nitrosocosmicus sp. | reverse complement strand
CCAACATCAACGCAAACGGATTCTCCGACAACCTCTGCCACACATCAGTGCCTGACGGCCTGTGTATTGGCAGATAAACCCAAAATTTTTTCTTTTTATTATTCAAATATCATTCTTCTAAGAATATTAAATACCGTATTAGCACTTATCCTATTTTAGTTTAAATTATTTGTTGTAATTGTATTCTTATCCCAATAAGCTGAATGTACGAATTAATATGTGGACATTGCGTTATTCGCCCAAAACGAGCAGAGCCAAAATTATTATTGCTATGTGCAAGTATGCGTACCAACTAATAGAAATTAAACAAATAGGACCCATTTGCAACAGGGAATCAAATCTCACTTAGTCCGTCAACAACGGTTTGAAAGAATATTTTGGAAAATAAAATTAAAAAAACAACAACGAACTTGCTAGATTCAAGTAAACGAACAACACAAAATCAGCAAACAAGTAAGTAAACACATCAAAACTTTTGTTAACATGGCTGTTCTTAATGCTAACCCTTCTAACAAACCTTTTCTACCATATGAAAAGAAAGAAAACCCATTTCATGGATGTAATGTTAATATTGAATAGTAATATTATTCTATACACACACAATCACTAATAATACCAAAAGTGTGGAATTGATGTCTATTAGATGGTGCTTTTTTTTGTTTAGATTTATCATTTTCAACCACAATTGTTGTTTTGTTTCAGGGTTTAGATACATTACCTCACAAATTGGCTTTGGAACAGAAATCCAACAGAATTTTCCCATTTAACAAACGTTACTTCAAAGGTAACAGGCATAGACCTAGCTAAAATTTGATATGGCTCATTACAAATTCACAACTCAATTTCATCAATAATTCTATTTATCCGAGTTGTATCAGGGTATAGACGAGACAATTTCCAATAACAAATTTTAACAAAAAAAGGTCACATAACAATACTAACAGATTGAGTAATTGATGTAATGTGAGTTACTTGATATTAGAAAACATACTTTATTAATTGTAATAAGCAGATATTGATAGAGTTTTTCCGATAATATGCAACTATCTTTATCACAATAACAACATTATTAATAGTACTAAATTACAATACAAGGATAAATTGGTAATGGATATCCACTACAAAAATTTACAATGAATGGGTCAGGTAACGTGACTTTACAGGACAAGGCCTCTATAGTGCATCTTCTTTTCATTGATATAGCATGATGCTGAACGATATTAAATTCATACGGTTTTGGATTTGATATGCTTAGATATATAAAAGCATGAATAGTATTTGTTGATCATCAACAATTTTTTTGCAATTTTTTTTTAAAAGTCAGTTACTAATAGGGTCATTGGTTGGAAAAGTCATGACAAGTCAGGTTAGCGCTCCCATTAATCGCAATGATTTAGATGGTGAAGGATTACTTTATGTATGGGAAGCAAATGAAATGGGTATAAACAATGACGGAATAACTGATCTTGATCTACCTTCCTAGGGGACCTATCCGCTCCATAAGGATATATTTGTAGAAATAGATTATATGGAATTGCATAGACCAAATTCAGATGCAATAGATAACTTAATCACTGATATCTTCAAATCTGTTTAAGTTCATAAAGCATCCAATCAGTTCCATAGAGATGAATTGGGGTATAAAAGCACATGGATTTATGTTATCAGAGAACTTCTCTACACATCAAGCCAAAATAAAGTCAAAAGCGTTGGTATGGGATTCACCACAATTCAAAAGAAACAAAATCAATGCTGTTTATTAGCAAACAAAATAACCAAAAATGACAGGACAATCAAAAACAATACTTAAAGGCAAAGGTATATGTTTTTAGGAATCTGCCATTATACAATAACCACAAGAAAACAATACATCCCCACATTAATTCCATTTCCGCCTAAAAACAGTCTATACAAACTTTGCAATTAAACTTTGTTAATTCTTCTCTCACCTATAGTTTGGTATGGTATTTTCATCAACTCTTCTTATGGTTTATATCCCTAGTTATGGGATATACAATGAACAAAAAATATGCAACTATCAAAGTTGTTGACACCAAAGGCTATCATAAGGCGCAACAGCAACAATGGTCAAAGCATATTTGGCTTTGGTTTGCCCCAACTTGGGGATGAAAGCCAAGACCATGTCAAGGTTACGGTAGATGGCGAATATGTGTCACTACAGCCGTTATGGTATAATGTAGGTCACGGCAATAATGATGATGATGATGACGGTGACTATGATGACGGTGACTATGATGACGGAAGCCACATATCCATTAGGGATCTACGCAATAACGACAATAACATCATTTCATTGTTAAATGAAGAAATGGGGTCAACCTATTCCTTTAAGGCGCTTGAGAGAAAACTCGACATCCACCAACAGAGCCTTACTAGGGCGTTAAAGAGACTCATGCAGTTGGATTTGGTTGAAAAGACACCAAACGGATACAGAATAACCAAAAACAAAAACGCATTCCTACCAACCACAACACTAGAAAACAGCCCATTAGTGGAGGAGGAGAAGGAGGAATCAGCAACAGCAGAACCCAAACCAGCTGAGGAACCAAAGAAAAAAAGGAAAAGGTTCAACCAACTAATTCAAATAAGCATTCCCATTAGAAGCAACACAGAGCAAATAATAAATCAGTTGGTTGGAAAATGGTTTGGCAATTTAAGGTGGTTTGGCTTGGTTAAAAAAGAGACAGGGGTAACGCTTCAGTGGATAGCAATCGACAAATACAACAACAAAAACAAGTTGTTTCAAATCAATGTAAACATAGTGTCAGAATATGTCGTTATAGAGTGCAATGCTGTTTCTGACAAGGAAAAGGTTGAGGCAATGTCATGCTCAAACAGGATTGTCGGTGAGATAACAAAGACCCTTCAAGATAACCTGCAGAAGGAATGTGAGATACAAGGAGAGTTTGCAAAGCCAAAGGATTATGTTCCCACCTATGTTAACAAGGTCAACCACAACTACAAAAAAAACAATTGAATACCTAGCATATTTGATTATGGGCAAAGGTCAAGCATAACACTGCCTTGCCCACCACAATTGTTACTAATCCGGACTAATAATAGCACTCATGATAGTTTTTGAGTTAAGATAACGATAAAACAGAAACCCACCAAAAAAAAGCACATAAAAATTGTAAAATTTGAATGTTTTTGGTGCGGATTTCCCATCAGTAATTATAAAATATAATGGTTATTGCATACCCTTTGAGAACCCCCCTAACGTAACCATTCCCGATTCTACCACAGGTTTTTCACCAATTGCTTTTTCTATTGCGCTGTTGGTTAGGTCCAAAGCCTGTTTTGGGGTCATTTTTTTGTCATATCCTTTTTGGATTACATCCAAGGCAATATCCGATGAATAGCCTATTGCAAATCCAGAGCCTTTGAGATAAGTTCCGCCGGGGTCAACCTGATACAACTGGATTCCGCTTTCATCAGATCCAGCTATTATGATTGAAGCAGCTTGAGGTCTGACTGCATATATTGTGTAGTTATGCAAGTAGGTGCTAAGGTGTTTTGCAATTGACTTGATATCTATTGGACTTTCGTAAGAAAGTCTGTGTTTTTGCGCCTGAAGCCTGATTTCTTCAATCAAATTCTCGATATCTGCTATATACCCCGCTCCGGTGGCCCCTATATGCCTGTCAATTGTAAATATTTTTTCATTGGGGTCAACCAAAGGTAAAGTGGGTTTAATGTGACTTGAAATCACCGCAAATTCCGCGGTCTTTATTCCAATGGTTGTTGATCCCTTGTTTACTGCCTCTAATGCGCTATCTACTAACACCATTCTGCCCCCTTGTCCATAATAATATGGGTACCTACCGGGGTTATTTCCAAAATTGTTCTGTGATCCTATTGAATTGTTGTTACTATCTTCTGACAAATTACTCACTCACAACCTCTATTTCCCTTGTTCTCTCTGTTGATCCTCATGAGACAGGGCTTGTTTCCGATAACAGATTTGGAATAATCAAGATGTCCACCCCATTTCCAGAACCCGGATCTCGCTCCATTGCAGCTAGAACGGCTTTTTTTGCAACCTCATTTGTCATTGTGCTATCATATAGACTTTCCAAAACGCCATATGCTATGGGTGCCCCAGAACCAGATGCTGCATAATCCTCATTGGTTATTGCGCCACTCATATCAGCAACATTTACATGTGCACCCTTGGAGTCAACCCCAGCGACCAACAGCTCCACATAATATGGTTGGTAATTCTTAAGTCCCGAATATGCCAGATTTGCAATGAGCCTTGAGGATTCCCTTACACTCAGCGGGAACCCTCTTCTCAGCTCCATAAGTTTTCTTTCAGCAGTTGCAACCTTAATCAAATGCTCTGCGTCGGATAACTGCCCAGCAATTGCAATTGCCAGCGTGTCATCTATTTTGGCTATTTTTTGGACAATTTTGGAGCCTATAAAGAAGCCCTTGCTTGCCCGTTTGTCTGACGCAAGCACAACACCTTCTTTTGTTTTTATGCCTACTATTGTGGTCATCTTTCTCTCAATACACTATAGGACAAGCCAAATTAATTGACCAACACTTTCACAACCCAGTCATAGATCACAAGAACAATTAACTTCGGAGGTATGTCCATATAGCATCAGCACCTTATCTTTTGTTCACATGTGGCAAGATAGCAAAAATGTACAGTTTAATAAACATTGGAAAAGATTGAATAAGGTTTATGCCATTTAACTCTATTCTAATTTAAAAATGGCAGAGTATAGAATATGTACAAGTGTTAACTTGTTTATTTACTTGTTTTTTTTCCATTTGCCCTAAAAAACTCATCGGTAGCACCATCTATTTCATCCGCCGTCAAATCCTTTTTTTGAGTTGCAATTTCCCCCAAACCACATCGCTTGGAGGCATTACCACGGTAGCACCCCCATCAGTTGCTTTTTCATAAACAGCATAAACATTATCAAAATACATGTTTAAGAATACAGAGTTTCCCCCCCCCATGTTTTTTGGGGATCCAGTTTTTTCACATAAGGAAAACAAACGGCAGGGACTTACTTCGCTATCGATAGATATCGGACATGGCTATGTTTGCTCATATGCCTGAAGCAAAGTGTTTATGTCAAGCTTGTGCATTTGGAGCATTGCCTTCATGACCTTTTGCGATTTCTTTGCGTCTTTGTCCTGTATCATTTTGGCCAAGACAGCGGGTACAACTTGCCAGGAAACTCCGTATTTGTCCTTGAGCCACCCGCATTGTTGCGCTTTTTCGTCGCCACCTTCAGAAAGCTTTTCCCAATAATAGTCCACCTCTTCTTGAGTATCGCAATTCACCTGGAAAGAAACGGCTTCGTTGAATTTGAACACAGGGCCTCCGTTGAGGGCCACAAATTTTTGCCCTTCAATCTCAAAGTCCACCGTCATTGCCATTCCCTCCGGCATTCTATGAATCTCATAGTCTTCTTTTCCATATCGAGTAACTTCGCCAATCTTTGAGTTCTTAAAAAGAGACATAAAAATTTACGGCCTCTTCAACTTGTTATCAAACCATAGAAATGGGTTGATTTTTTGCGCATAACCTTGTTTCCCCTCTCCTAGTTTAGTCAGATTTGATCTATTCATAGGGTATATTTTGCTTTGAAAACTATAAAAGCATGTAAGGGATCAAAAGTATAGTCGTTGCAGCAATCCATAAGGCCATTTTTGGATTCCACAATCGCACATTCTATTTGGTTGTTCTTGATTTTAGAAACGATATAAAAATTGAACTGAACTGGTGTCTATTTGACATTGACCTTATTCGCATTACCCCTTAAGCGCATAAAAACTCAAACCAGGGCTGTCAACAACCATATAAGCAAGGTTGTCATCACATCAGACTCAAAGAACACGTTAACAACAACTTAAAGATAACAAAGGGGTTTTACGAATACCCCAGGCCAGATTGAAGATGTAAAGACATGGAAAAAGATCACTTATAACAACTTCATGACAGCAAGCTAAAAAAAACAGGTGCGGATAAGACAAGGAAACGGATAATGCCCTGGATGTTTTTTGACTGAATCACCCAAATTATCTCTTAAGTTGGTCACACCGCGAATATAGAAATAAAAACAATCACGAAGGCGTCTGTTCGTAATATACTTGACAGGCAGAATGGATAACACCAGGCTTTTAAGATACAACGGAATAAAAACGTGCATACCCATCACAATGACACCTGTTCTTGTTTATGGCACACAGATAATAAAGCATCTACACGTTGTTTGTTGAGTTAGATGTTTGGTGGGCTAAATTGGATAAAGCGCAATCCCAAACTAAAATCCAATGAGCTGGAAATACCGTTTCCTTTTATTTTGACGGTTATCAGCATGTTCTACAGGGCTGCCCTTTATAGGAATGGCGCATTTACACCGATTACAACAATTATTGCCATCAAGGTTCCAAGACAATATGTTAAATCCGTAGCGTTTTACAACAACATTATTGCATTCGGGGCAATATGTATTTTCAAGTGGGTGACCAGGAACGTTTCCCAAATAGGCGAACCTCAAACCCTCCTCTTTTGCTATTGCATGGTGTTTTTCCAATGTATCAACGGGAGTGTATTCAAATTCCATCATTTTATAGTCAGGATGAAAGCGCAGAAAATGTATTGGGGTTTCTGGACCCAATTCATCATAAATGAGTTTGCACAGGTTTCTAGCCGCTTCCATGTTATCACCTACTTGAGGAACAACAAGATCAGTTATTTCAATATGGATATTTGTCCTTTCTCTAATTTGCTTGATTGACTCAAAAACAGGATCTAAATTTGGAATACCTATGTAGTGTCGGACAAATTTTTCCTCCCCGCTTCCCTTAAAATCAACCGTAATGCAATCAAGAAATTTGCTCATCATTTTTATAGATTCATGTGTGTCGTACCCATTTGAGACAAATACATTGAACAAGCCTTTTTTATGGGCCTCAATCCCACAGTCTTTAGCAAATTCAATAAATATTGAAGGCTCATTATATGTATACGCTATGCCTGCTGCCCCATATTTTATGGCAGACTCAACGACCTGTTTAGGAGTCATTTCCGAACCCTCAATCTTTCTTCTTTGAGAAATATCATAATTCTGGCAATATTTGCATAGCCAATTGCATCCAGTAGTCGCAATTGAATAAATACTGCTTCCAGGCATATAGTGCGTAACTGGTTTCTTTTCTATTGGGTCAATCTGACCCGCAATTACCCTACCATAGGCGTGTAATTACAGTCTTTCATTTGTGACACCCCTAATGCCGCAGAGACCATCTTTGTCTTCAGGTATTTTGCAGTATCTTGCACATGCGGTGCATTTTATTCTACCGTTAGGCAGTTTTTTAAATAATTCCGCTTCTTTTCCCAAGAATTGGTTATTTAATTGCGATAATACCCTATATATGTGCATTTCAATATTATAAAATGGCTCTGTTCCCTCGAGGAAATTCCATATGTTGAAGTTGTGCGCAAGTGAAGGCAATGTCAATTCGCAAAGCAGTGACTCTGTTGCTTTTATCATTACCAAACCACCTTTCAATTTCCAAATGTTTTGTGGGATTGTTACCAGAAACTATACTAAGGGTTCAGACACCTATAAAACAACACCCAGTTTAGAGGTTACTTTGCGTTTGTTGAAAAAGCCATTGGTGATTTGTCTCATACCTCTTTTTTTCCAGACACCATTGCCGTGTTGGCATCACACGAAAGGCGAACTTATTGGGACTCTATTACCTTAATCGCTGTTTGCTTATTGTGTTAATAGGGTTCTTCTTTAAGTTCCATGATAAAGAACATATGGATGGGCTTTACCGGGTTTTTTTCATTATCTTGACGCTACTCCCATGCGCGCCCTCAATTTCTTATCCCTTATCTAATCTTTTTTTTGTCTGTCTGAAACTAAATTCTCAATAGTCTCTCACCCTAAATCCATATTATGGATTTTTTTTGGTTATTGATTGATTGGACAATCTTATCAATGTCCCCAAAGCCCCATTCATCCAAAGTTAAGCCAAACTTTGATGGACTGTGTCATATGGCACATGCCAATAATTTGCTTAACTTGATGGGGTCAATTTTATCGGAGCACACTTTAAGAAAAATTCATTGTGGCATGCAGTGAAGTTTGTTGTATTGCTCACCAAAACACATTATTGCCTTTTTTAGCATGGTTTTCATTGCGATGTTTAGCTATTCTGTAAGCGTCATATGCCTGCCATATCCAAAACACAAAATAGACTATACCAAATTGTGGAAACAAGATTGTTAGCGCCGCCAGAATCCATCCAACAATCAGCAATTTA
Organism: Candidatus Nitrosocosmicus sp.; assembly: GCA_050591185.1. Classification (GTDB taxonomy): domain Archaea; phylum Thermoproteota; class Nitrososphaeria; order Nitrososphaerales; family Nitrososphaeraceae; genus Nitrosocosmicus. The sequence goes on along the minus strand of JBNJLU010000038.1, from coordinate 839 downwards.
ATGCCCTTTGTTATCTTTCCAACGTAAAGATGCCCGACCCCGTGAAATGCGATGGCACCTGCCAATATAGATATTGCAAGAGTGTTCTCAGGCTTTTTGGAATGTGTTTGCGGTGGCGGACTAATAACGTTAGAAACGTCTTGACGTGGCTTTCCGCAAGTAGGGCAATAAGATACATCCCCAAACGAAAAGCCTCTTTCGCAGTGTCTGCAAAACACCATTGATCTTTAAACGCATCTTTTATTATAAAGTTCTTCCTAATTCTGCATGTTATAGTCACACTTTCTAAACATGAGAGCAACATTGTGATCCGATTCAAAACCAAATGGCGGAAAAGGGTTTTTTCTTCCCATGTAGAATGGGATCAAATACCGTAGTATCGATGAAAGACGGATATTGAAGCAATAAATAAATTGCATTTATTTTTATTTAACATATTTATAGTTTATTGTTACATAATTTTTATTGAGAAAACAAAGATCCCCATCTAAAATAACATTGATGGTTACAATATCGGCTTTAGCTTCATTGCTATTAGTATCAGGGCCATCAACCTCATCATTAACTTTTGCTAGTAACCATGCTTATGACGGTGCAAACAAGGCATTTGCCCAAAAGGGTAACGACAATATCATAAGACCACAAAACACACCAATACAATTTCCAAGTAATTCAGAACAAGGGCAAACAATACTACCACAGGCTCAGGGGCAGGGGCAAACGATATTGCCCCAACAGGCAACAATACTACCACAGGCTCAGGGGCAGGGGCAAACGATATTGCCCCAACAGGCAACAATACTACCACAGGCTCAGGGGCAGGGGCAAACGATATTGCC
>JBNJLU010000037.1:0-9461 GCA_050591185.1 Candidatus Nitrosocosmicus sp. | reverse complement strand
TGAATGCCTTTTAGTTCTAGAAACTAACGAGGGTTGAAAGATGTGATTAATCTCTGCTAATTACGCAATAGATCTAATTTTGTCTAAAAAAGCGCTTATAAACGAATTTCTGATTCCGTTATTATCATCATCTGACAGATGCGATAAATAAGGTTTCATCACAACCGTTTTCATGACCAAGATGTATATTTTGTAGTTTTCAAAATTGGCTGTACTTTTTTGTTAGAAAAAACTTGAACATCTTTAAATCATGTATTGTTTAATATTTCTATTGTGTCTGTGGGGGTTGCAAAATTCCATGGATTTTTCCAATATCCAAAATATTGTTTGAATATTTTGCTTTTTCTAATTTCCTCTAGTGTGATATGGATGGAACAAGGTTACCTTTTCCTCCACACCGAATTAAAATCTCTCCATCTTGCTTTAGTGATTCCCAGAATTTTGTGAATATCTTTTTGTGATCCAAAATCCAGTGTATTACTGCATTTGAGAAAACTAAATCCCCTATTTCCAGTAAATCAAGATCCGATAAATCCGGTTTGATGAATACTATGTTTGAAAAATCCTTAATGTTTTTTTTTTGCGTTTGCTATCATATTGTCATCTGTATCGACTGCGTAAACTTTGCCTTTTTTTACTATGTCTGCTATCATTTTTGTCACACGACTAGTTCCACTGCCAGCATCCAGCACAGTTTCGTTATCTCTTATCTTTCTCCTTGCCCGCAAATCTATTGCCAATGACTCTTGGATGTTTGAAACTTTGTGATAACTTTCCGCATCCCACTTGTTGTTCTCTTTGTTTGTCGCACTCAGGGCAGTTCTATTTTTGTGGTATTATGTTGTATTTTAGAACTGCTTTTTTCTAAACCATTTTATAGGCACAATCAATTATAATTTATATTTATGAATACTAAGTTTGTTTACACTGCAGGAATCGTGATATTGATAATTGGGATCGTATTTTATTTTGTTAATGCCGTAGTTCCTACATCTGAATTGGAACCTTCTCCATCCAACTCCTCCATTACCTCCACTCCCACCATCTCCTCAGCAATTTTGGATGATGCCAAACCTGAAGCTGCTGTCGGCTCTGTTATGCCAGTCTCCATTTTCCCCTCCTCAAATACCGTGGGTTCAAATTATGAGAACCTGACCGTATCGGCCAAGTCTGTAGATATTTTGCCAATAAATGATATCTTGTCTGCCCGAATTGCATTGGATGTGCATAACCCAAACAAAGGCGCTGCAATTTTGGAAACCTTAAGCTATAGTATTTTTTTTGACAATGTGAGATTAGTTTCAGCTGATATAGGAGCCAAGCCAGAAGGATTTGTAGATAACCTGGGCTCTGTTTATACCATTATAGGCAACCAAACTATAACCTTAAGGGACAGACAACCAATAACCGAAGAAGGTGTTTCTTTGTTCAATTCAAACGGTACCCTACTAAACCGGGATTCCGCTAATGACATTTCCGCAACTCAAACCACACCTGATTCATTTGTTATAAATGGGACTTTTGCCACCACCTTAAACAGGGGAAGCCAAGCTCAAGCTTCTGAACATGCCTTTAATTTGCAATTTCCGTTACAGCAATAGCAATAAAAAACAACAAATAATGAAAACACATTGCCCATTTTTTTGTATTTGATTTTAATGCTGACGTAAAACTTTTGAGAATGTGATAATCTGCAAATGATGTGAAGTGTATAATACACAACTGTGCCGTTGACTTGTTTTTATTGTATGACGGTTTTTTGGTACTTGTGGGGGCATATCTTTAACTTTTTTTGAAAAAAGTTGGGTGGTGATTATTCGTGACATTTTGTGGTCTGCTCTTCCTTGGCGAGAACAACGCTTTGTTTTGTATCTCGCCTTGATTTATCACTCAAAGAAGGATAACTAAAAAAACAAATATGCTTGAATAAAGTCTATACTCTGTTGTTATCTGAGCTTTACCTTGACGCTATAAAAAACAAAGAAAAGAAGTTATCTTTGATACATGGTGAATCGTTTTCTGATATTTTAAAAATAGCCTCTAGCAGATGGGTCGAATATATCCCTGAGAAAAGAGATACCTATTCGGTTGGTATTGATAGCAGTTGGAATAAGAAATCCTATCAAGGCATAGACCTTTTTGTAATAGATTCTGTTGCAGTTACCTCTTTTAACCAGATTTTGTCTACTAGGTGGAATTATGGCGTTAATACTGTAAGTGGTGGTTCACTTAGCTCAGAGGCAATGATTATGGAAATTGACTTGTCAAGTTTAGTGATGGTGGACATGGATGAAAAGCCTGATATTTTATGCGTAGATGGTTCAATAATATCTAACATGCTCCATAACAAAAGTTCCTGTTATGCGAATAAAGTTCAAAGTTTGATTCAAAAAAACAATAGAGATTCATTGATATTGTTTATTTCAAAAAACTCCAATACCAAAAACCAGTTCAAAGAATATGGGGCAAAAGCTGCTGACATATATTATTTTAATAAATTGGGATCAAATCCCGGGTTTAGCTTACCCAATATCAATACCAACCCTAACCTTTCTGGCATTTTGGATGTTGTGGAAGTTTATGTTAGGTTGTCCCCGTTTGTACCGCTAATCAAAATCGAAATAATCAATAACCTGTCAATATCTGAAAAGGAAATCCAAAACATAATGGATAGGCTTTGTTACCATAGCATAAACGGATATCCATACTGTTTGAGACTGGCACACAAGTCGTGTAAAGTCGCTAATGTTGACGTGAAAAGAATCGCTAGTGTTTATGGGCTAAAGAATGAATTTGGGGCAAGGGATTCATTAAACGAATGACATCTAGTGCATGGGAAACCAAACATGTATATGCATATGCTGTAAACTTAAACCAACTGTTTCCGATTCTTTATCTAATAGACCAAATCCTTTAGTATAACGTAACCTTGTTAGCAATAATCACAAATTTTATATAAAGACCGTAGAGAACAACATTGAAGACACTTAGGGCCGGTGGTCTAGCTTGGTTAAGATACCGCCTTGACGTGGCGGGGTTCGTTGGTTCGAATCCGACTCGGCCCATTACAAATTTGATTATGTTTATAGGCCCAAAGCCGACAACAGTAAGAATTAGTTGTCTTAAATGCAGGCTGCGACAGAACCGAAAGTTTGATTATAACACAAGAATGAAGAGAGCACGTAAATGATCCTTTTACAGGCTATGCGTATGTAGTTGATTCGGATAACAATCTCGTTCAAATTTTTACTACTACTAAATGATCTCTTTTGTCGTCATTCTGCCGTCATTCTGTCGTCAAATCCTGTTTTATCGTGTCATGAATATAATTTTATACACCCAATAAATCCTTTATATTTATTTGACGCGTAGTTATTCTGTAAGAATAAACAATGGGTTCCAGAATTCCTCCTACATTGAAGATAAAAGTGCTGAAAGAATGGTTTCAAGGATTTTCCTGAGATAAGATTGCCCTAAATAACAATATAGGAATGGGCACTGTTACAAACATTACCAAACAAACCAAAGACACCATTCCTGATATTGATTTACTTAGACAGGTTGCCTTAATTATGGAAAAAGGAAACCTTGACCTTAACCATTTTGCTTCTTCGATTAGGTTGAAAAACATATTTGATAGATTAGACTTAAGGGAAGAAAATGTTGAATCATTAATTGGAGAAATAAACCTTCATTGTTTTAGAAATTAATTGGACGAGAAAGAATTCATATCCAAAATAGATGAGGTGTCCAAAATAGTGGATAGTCTTGGTATCTCTATATATGAAATACCTTCTTACATTGACAAAAAGAAAAAGACATTAGAAAATCTTGATGTTGAGATATCTAATAAACACAAAAAAATCTTGCAGTTGATGTATGAATACGAAACAACCCCCAGATTTGGACGAATTTAAATCGGATAGGCCACTTGCAGATAAAATAGTTAAGATGGAAGATGAGTTAAAATCTAAAGATGAGGAAATATGTTTACAAAGAAAAAAGGCGCTAGGATACCAACTTGATATTTATATGACTGACTATTCAAAATCCATTTCTGAGAAGGAATTTGAAAAAGCAAACCGATTGTTATCAGGAAACGAGTATCTTGGTATGGAGGGATTGACATCAGAAGACGGGCCTATCGATATGAGGGAATTGTCTGCATTATCCGATTATATTTATCAATATCCAAGTCGTAACATCGACATTATCAAATTATTGCGCCAGCGTAAAAAACAGTCATGTCTTGAAAACTAATTTAAATTGGACTGTTAAATAGATGTAATAATTTCCTTTTCTTTCTATTTTATAACTCAAAAGAAATAACGTCTTTCTTGCATCTGCTCATGGAGTTAAAATTGACTGGATGGAATCGACACTTACAGGGGACACTGATGCCTAGGGCACACTTGGATTAAAGGAGGATGTTAGTAATGGATATGAGAAAATCAAAGTAACGTTTAAAGTAACATCAGACGAACCAAGGGAAAAGATAAAAGAACTAATCGAATTTGCACAAAAGCGACCACCTGTATTTGACATGATTTCTAACCCTACTCCATAGTAGGTGTGTGCCGTTACATGAATAGAGTGGGGAATAAAGAACAAATACGAATTCGAGTGAAAAATACCATGAGTGACGACTTTTCCGAATACCTGGTTGACACCATGAACAAAGGCGCATTATCTTTGATGCTGTCAATAGGCCACAGATCTAAATTATTTGACATAATGGCTACTCTGTCCCCTTCATCCATCAAGGAAATTGCAGACAAATCCAAACTTAACGAAAGATATGTCAAGGAATGGCTTGGAGCAATGATGACTGGAAAGATTGTTGATTTTGATTCTGAGAACAATACGTTTACACTACCAAAAGAAAGGGCGCAATACCTGACCCGGGAAGGTGGGATATATAATTTTGCGGCGTCAATGCAATGGATTCCGGTGCTAGCTCAGGTTGAAGACGAAATTGTGGAATGCTTCAGAAAGGGTGGTGGCGTTCCCTACACCTCCTATCCTCGATTCCATGAAGTCATGGCCGAGGAAAGATACCAAACAGTAGTTGTAGGCTTGACTGAACACATCCTACCGTTAGTTCCAGGCATAATCCGCAAACTGGAGAACGGAATAAAAGTGCTTGACATAGGCTGTGGAATGGGCAGGGCTGTCAATATGATGGCCAAACATTTTCCCAATAGCACATTTTATGGATATGATTTATCTGCGCAGGCAATTGAGGGGGCAAAAAAAGAGGCCACAAAGATTGGGGAATCCAAACACCGTTTTTCAGATGCAAGATATCCTCAATCTGACTTTCAGCGACAAGTTTGACCTAATCACCGCATTTGATGCGATACACGATCAACCAAAGCCAAGTGAGGTGTTGAGAAATATCCATATATCACTGAACAATGGGGGCATATTTCTCATGCAGGACATACTTGCGTCTACACCTCTAAAGGACAATGTTGAGCACCCTCTTGGTCCTTTCCTCTACACAATTTCATGTCTGCATTGCGTTTCTGTTTCACTGTCCCAGAAGGGTGCAGGTCTTGGCGCAATGTGGGGCAAGGAAAAGGCTGTTGAAATGCTAAAGGAAGCTGGATTTTCAAATGTGGATGTGAAAACCTTGTCCCATGACTTTCAAAACTATTATTATGTTGGTTACAAAGGCAAGGCAATATTGTAGAACATAAATCAAAAAGCAATCAGTGGATAGGATAAAGCCTATCTCTGTTTGCTTGGCATAATTGTTTTGTTTTGTTTAAACTGGATTACGGACATGATGCAATGCAAACTGTTTGTTGCTCACATCAAGCAATATGCCTCTATAATTGAATTTAAAAATAATAAATCGATTACAAATTGGAATTGAAAAACCAAGGTGCATATGTTCACATTTTTAGCGATAATGAGGCTGAAAAAAGGGTCTATGTCAATTTATGATATGTTAGTATTTTAACATCCAGATAATCTTTTTGACATTTCGGGGCATATCCGATACAGAGATTTTTGTTAACATGTATTAAACCTAGATTAGGAGCATATAGATCAATCAAAAATAACCACCAAAGTTGGTTCAAAAAATAGACATGTTGTCAAGGTGAGGGTATAGGTTTTGAGAATCCATTTCATATGAATTCTGAGAACAATCTCATTACCTGATTAATTGGAATAGTTTAATTGATGAGATAAGGGATAATGATAAAAAAGAATCTTGTAGTGTTTTATAGGTCTGGTTAACCTACAAAGGAGATGGAGCCTATACTACAAGGTCCTTTTTTTCACTCCTTCGTTTCAGTCTTTAGGATATAGATCTGTTGACAATAAAAGGAAGGAGGAAAACATAACCAAATACTTTCCTTCATCCCTTTTTGCAAGAGACCAAGGAGTTTTTTTGGCTATTGTTATGATACAAAAAATATCTAATAAATTTTTCGTTTTTTTAGATGAATAGGCCTATTGCGTTACAAAATGTAATTAAATTATAATCCAATATAAATAATGTTGTAAATACTATACCAAAAATAACATTATAATAAGTATGTGGGGATACTTTGGGGATGCTAAAAAAATTGACAATAATGACACATTAGAATAATCCCGTAGTTCAGGAAATTTCGCTATTAAAAATTAAAATCAATCAATGGTTTCAGAAAAAATGCTATTATCTTCATTGCCAACCATGATTGACAACGCAAACGGTGAAAATGTGATTCTATGTGATAATCTAGAATAGCCCATAGGCCTTCATTTGCCCTCACAAACAGCATATCTATGCCATGGTACCGTCATATAATGTGTGGTGATAATCCAAATGGCCATTGAAGTTTCAAAGGTAATTAACTTTATGGGTTAAAATTGCATTGTTTACCCGCTGGTGGGGCCCCCCATCACCATCAAACACTTACATGTTGTGTCAAATCGGCTTAAAATGTAATCCATGGCATAAAAAAAAGAAAAACAACAAGACGTTATTACTGCATTGTTGAAAAACCAAAAGAATGAGAATAACCAATATCCTCATTGGGTTATGGTCGCTTTCAACAATCACTTTAACGGCTTTGGTCCACAATCTGTCAATGATCTGGTTTAAAATAATCAGCCCATCAACTGCATATCACTTTGTAGCTATTGTCGTGGTTAACTATCCTTTGTAATATCTTTTCTTTAACTTCTGGCCATTCTGATTTAATAATGCTGTATGAAACAGTGTCTCTGATTCTTCCGTTTTTCATTATTTTGTGGTTTCTCAGGATGCCATCTTGCTTTGCTCCTAATCTTTGGATTGCTTTTCTCGATACTTCGTTAAGAGCATCTGTCCTGATTTCTACTGCAATACAGTTTAACTTTTCAAATGCATGTTGCAACATTAAGAATTTTGATTCAGTGTTTACAGCAGTTCTGCGGTAAGATTTTGCAATCCATGTGTGACCTATTTCAAGGCGATAGTTATCATAGTCGATGTTTAGATAACGCGTCGTTCCAGCAATTTTGTTAGATTCTTTATGGATTATGACAAACGGTAAAATCGTTTTAGATTCTTTTGCTATGTCTTGTAAATATCCTGACATTTCGCCTATGCTTGGAAATAGAGAATAAGGGTTATTCCATATCTCACCGTCTTGTGCAGCAGATGATAATCCATCTAAATCACTGATTGATGGGGGACATAAAAGGACATATTTTCCTTCCAAAGTTATGGGCTTGACTTTCAATGTTTATGTTTTAAAAAAAACGCACAGATAAGTGATGTGGGCGTCAAAATGTTTTGCCAAACAGCCCCAGGGATTACACCCTCCTGCTAATCATTTAAAGTTGCACCACCAAATAAAATTATGCCAAGTCCAGAACCAATCTTAATGCAACGCATTGAAATTTGATATCAAATAACACCCAAACTGAAGTGTAACAATTCCCTTAAGCCTTGTCTTGAGTACCGTATTAATGATATGATCATCATCTAGTATTTGTTATGCCAGAAATGAAGGGAAATGACGACAACAAACCTTCCTATTTTTCTACTTTTGTTGATACGTGTGAGTTAATACGACTAACACCGAGTAAAAATAAAAAGGTCGATATAATCTCCAGGTATATTTCATGTTTGCATGAGGATTCCCTGCATATCGCGGTATTGTTTTTGTCTGGAAAAACTTTTCCACGTGGGTCATCACATAACCTAAACATAGGATTCAGGACGATATTACAATCCCTGTTGGAGATTTCTAATCTAAACGATGCCGATATCAGGAGAATTCATTTGGAACATGGTGATATGGGCACCATAACAGAACATGCACTATCCAAAAAACAGGTGGTGACTCTTTTTAACCCCTCAGAGGGTAAAGGAGGCGAAAAATTAACTTTAAACGATATATCGGTCCAGCTAAAAAAAATAGCGAACCTCAAAGGACCGCGTTCCAACAATGACAAAAAAAATATTCTGAAGGGGCTGCTTATCTTATGCTCACCATTGGAGGCAAAATATCTCGTCAAAATAATATCTAACGAAATGCGAATGGGATCGTACGAGGGTCTTGTTGAATTGGCCATTGCAAAAGCGTTTGATAAGGATATCAGAAATGTTAGGGATGCAATGCTTGCCTCGGGAGATATTGCAAATGTGGCCTTATTGTCGAAAAGAAACTCACTGAACACCGTAACAGTTGAACCCTTTGTACCGATGAGCTTTATGTTGGCAGATGTCATGTTTACTGCATTAGAGATAATGGAATATTTTGAAAAACCACTCTACTGTGAATACAAATACGATGGCATTAGAGTTCAAATGCACAAATTCAAAAACCAATGCAGACTTTATTCCAGGAATCTTGCGGACATATCATACGCATTTCCCGAACTGGTTGAAAGTGCCCTCCAGACTAGAATGAAAAAAGAAACTCAGGATATTGGTGAAAACGATGGAGTTGATGATGATATTGATTTCATTTTAGACGGTGAATTAATAGCATTTAAAAACAGCAAGCCTCTGCACTTTCAAGTACTGCAGAAACGACTTAGAAGAAAAAACATGACAAAAGACATTTTGGCTGAAATACCTGTTCGTTACGTTGTATTTGACATAATGTTCTACGGAAAAGAACAGGTAATCAAGGAAACACTTGAGAACAGGAAAAAACTGTTATCAAGGTTTTTGTTCAAAAACTCCATTATAATTAATGCACAGTGCGACCTCATAGCGTCTGCAGCCGAAATGAACTCCGTCTTTAAAAAAAGCAAGGGGAATGGCCATGAGGGCCTGGTGATTAAGGATCCTTCATCGCAGTATCATCCTGGAAAAAGAGGGAGATATTGGATAAAACTAAAGGAAGAGTTAGACACGATTGACGCTGTCACGTCGTCGTGGGCGTCCCGGTCGTGGACGACCAGCGCCTTGTCGGCGTCCTTGGCGATGGCGATGTGCCGGCGGAACGCCTCCTCCTGGGCGGGCC
>JBNJLU010000036.1:3149-9537 GCA_050591185.1 Candidatus Nitrosocosmicus sp. | reverse complement strand
TTTCTATTTATGAAGCTTCTTATGGATTTCTATTTCAAGGGCTCGCCTTTGCAATAGACTACCCCGCTTATTCGGCTATGGAAATTGGTACAAACATAACATTGCACAAAGCCTATCTCTTGCTCAAATACCGGGCAATCAACAGACTCCAACTTCATTCTTTTTAGCATTTTTGGACTGACACCCTTTAACTTTAGCTTTCCCTTCTCATCCATCATTCCAGAGCTTTTTAGCTCCTGTTTGGCTCTTTCTGAGACTTTAATTGATTTTTCTACTTGCTTGATTGGAACGTCATATTTTGTTTCTGTTGTTTCGGGTGATATACTCATTTCTACTTGATTATAATTTAACATGATTATTTATAAAAATTTTCATATATTGAACTCGGTTATTTTACAATTTCTTTGACACCCACATAACTTTATTATATATATACTCATTACTAATTTGTTTGAAAACCTATGTTATTTCAAAAAAAGAGACAGAAAGGGTTCTTGGTCTTTTAAATAAAACATGGACAAACGTGTTGATACCGAAAGTCAAAAATATCAAAGTTTTCGAAATTGAAAATGGCAAAAGTATCGTTGTGATTGATTCGCTTGTTGGGGTTTTCATCAAAAATGAGTTCATGCTTCCCTTTTTGGGAAAGTCAGACATACTTGACAAGTTTCCATCCATAACCGTCGATTCAGGCTCCATAAAATTCATCTGCAACGGGGCAAAGATATTGCGTCCCGGTATTGTAAAGTTTGACGGATTTGCTAAAAATGATATTGTTACAGTTAAAGACGAGCGGTTTGCAAAATACCTGTCCGTGGGTTTGGCTTTAGACGACAGCAACAGCGCAGAAAAACTGCAAAAAGGCTATGTTGTTGACAATCTTCACTTTGTGGGGGATAAGTTTTGGAATACCTATAAGGAAATCTCGTTTCGCATATAGCATAATTTTCCATCACCGTTTTTTTTTGATGATTGGTGAAATTTATATATCAGAATAATTTTTTACAAAGATATGTATACTGGAAAGATGACTGCAACTTGGTTAATAATCATAACTATATTTGCAATTGTAACGGTTCCATTGTTGATAATATACTACGCGTTTATTGCACCACACGACCGAGCACAAGCCGGGCCAACTGGAGACTTTATCCTTGGTCAGATTACACTTATTCCCAACATTTCAACGCCTGACTTTATCAGTGGGTTCCTAACCTAAGTCCAATTTATCCATCTTCCCACTATTATCCGAAATTTGATTTCTCTTGTCAAATTAAGTTTATTTTTTTATCAACTATCTTTATATATTTGCTAAATAACTCCATTTTTTTAAGAAATGCTATACATTGACATTAGAACTAAAAGTCCATCCTTCATTTTTTAAAGAATTTGCCACAAAGACCTGGATTTCGCCATATGAAATAATTCGCGAATTGATTGAAAACGCCTTTGATGAGGATGCAACAAGAATTATTGTTACTGTGCTTGGTAATGGAAGTGTTGTCATTGAAGATGACGCAGGCATGGATGCAGATTCCATTAACAAGTTTTTGATAGTAGGCTCGCCCCATAAAGCTAATGAGAACCTGTCCCCCAAACTAAAAAGAATCAGGACTGGAAGGTATGGTACTGGGCGTCTTTCCTTTTTAACCTCATTTGACAACATGAAAATTAAAACCAAACTAGATAACTTCCACAAAACTATGGTTATCAATGGCGATGCATTGGAAAACCTTTTTGCAGGGCACGCACAATTGCAGGAGCTAATAGAAACACCATTAAAAAGAAATGGAACAGAGATATTCCTATACAACTCTAAAATCAACATTGATGCAGTAAGACTATCAAAAGAACTAAAGAAACTTTCTATCTTAAAATATCCCCTTTTTGAGGTTTATGTAAAGTATTCCGAAGTCTTTAAGGAATGGGACCTCACTGACTCACAAATTGTCAAATCGCCGGATGTCCAAGGCTACAAGATTATTGTAAATGTCACTACCAATCCAATCATTTCTGGTGAAATTATTATCGCAAAAAGACCATTGGGTCAGGATGAAAAGGGGATTGCAATAATGGTGGGCAATCATGTAGTCAAAAGAACCACTTTTGGTTTTGACAACAAAATGAACAAGGTTACAGGCTATGTTAAATGTGATCAGTTAACTTCCCGCTTTGCGGATAAATCAGCGTTAATCGAAAATGATGAATATGTTAAATTCAATCAATCGATGAAAAACTTTATTGTTGAACAAGTACTTCCCAGTTTGACTGAATATGAGGATGTTTTAATTACGCGGGAAGAGTCAAAGATTTACAAAGAAATAGACAAAGTAATGGGTCAAGCTGTAATGGAAATGATTCAAACAGATGAAGAGGTCCAGGGTTTTGAGACCGTAGAGTTTGTTGATGCTGCTGCTGCTGCTGCTGCTGCTAATGTCGAAGGGGATGGCCCTCAATCATCATCAACAGGCCACCAACACTCTTTTTCTTCTTTGCCTTCGACTTCGTCTTCTACCTCGAAAGACAACGAAGATGACACAGCCAGAGGAAACAGGCATCCCCAAAATATGGCAAAAGATTCCTTAACTGATGTGGCTGATGGCGTTTCCATAGATTCTGCAAAAGACCAATCAAAACCGACATTACAAACAGAAAGAAACAGTATCGTTATGGATGAGAGCGACATTGATAAATTTTCTTCAAAATCTAAATACGAACCAGATTTCGCTGAAACTAAAAAGTTTTCCTTACCTGATTACTCCACTGGACAGGTTGTTTGTAATGCAGACAATGGTGAAAGCAACACAGAAACAGTTCAAAACACCCCACCAACACCGTCATCATCATCATCATCAACCGTTATTTCTCAAAACATGGTTTCAGCAGTTGAATCTTTCAAGAATGTAAATGACTTATCCGATAACAAGGCCCCATTTAATTTGGATATTTCTGGTGCAGTCAATGACAGCAATTATCATCATTTAGCCAATGACAACAATAATCCGCCTATAATTTTAGGGACCGAAAACCCAGCGATAAAAAAAACCGTGAGAAAACCCATATTAAAAAAAACATTTACTTTGAAAAAAATAGGATACAAAGTTATCCCATATGAGGATGAGTCGGATCCAAGATATAGTTTTACAAATGAGAACATTGTTTTTGTAAACAAGGCCCACTCTACCTATAGGGTTGAATCCGAAAGAGGGGACGAGTTTCTTTTCAGGCACATTACAAACATTGTAGCAGAGGTTGTAGTGGGCTCCAAATATCCAGAAGCTAGGGATATACTGGAGATTCAAAACAAGCTCATCTCCGAGGCCATCAAAATACATGATAGTTCATTTCTGAAAAAATAGATGATATAGAAACGACTAAATCTAACTCTTTTTTTTTATTTAATAGATGGCTTTTCAATTTATGCCCGGTGCAACAGCAGTCGGTATTACTTATGATAATGGTGTATTATTGGCTTCTGAACAAAGGGTCTCCTATGGTAATTTTATAGTTAATAAAAATACCAAAAAAACATTTGCTGTTACAGATCACGTAGGTGCTGCATGTGCAGGGATGGTTGCAGATATGCAGGTGCTCGTACGTCAGGTGAGTGCTTTATCCAAAATTAGGCGATTGGAAACCCGAAGGGCTGTCCAGCCAAATTCCGTTGCAAAACTAATGTCCGTTATCATGTTTGAAAGAAGATACTTTCCACTGTTAACCCAGGTAATAGTTGGAGGCATCACAACAAACATACCAGAGATTTATACCTTGGACCCACTCGGATCTGTTTTGCCGGATAGGTATGCAGCCGTTGGGACAGGTGCAGAGATGGCCTTGGGTGTGATGGATGCTGAATTTTCAGACACCCTTGACGAGGAAAAGGCAACCAACCTTGCATTGAGAGCCATTCGATCTTCCGTACAGAGGGATTCAGCTAGTGGTGATGGTATCGATATGCTGATAATCAACAAAGAAGGAAAAAGAGAACTATCTCACAGCGCCTAATTTTTACATTTAGGTTTTTTTATTATTTTTAATTCATTTATTTTTTATACACCCGGGTTTTTTCTTATGCTCAGGTAGATACTAAGCCGTAAAAAATGTTGTTTTAGTGTAGTGGCAGCATTTCCTGCTTCAGCAGCAGCAGAAGCAGCACAAGTAGAAGGCATAAAAACAATTTGTTGGTTGATTTGGTTATTTTGTTAAACCAATTTAGTTGATTATTTTTCAAAATATTTTGTTTGTTTCCAATAACTTTTCAAAATCCATCATAATTTGCTTTTACTCACAATGCAAAACTAAAACCCGAGGGCATTGATGAGGTTGGTGGCTGGCTGGCGGGCTGGCCGGTGTTGCCTACAATATACAACCTGAAATAAAGAACAAAGTCGAGACTGCAGAAAACTGCAAGAGTTGCGATTCAATATCCAGCTATTGAAAAATGGAGCCCGAATTGCCATAAATGCGACAAATGGCGGATGCATAAAAGGGCAGCGGTGACAAAAACCATCTTCAAAGCATAGATACTGTTATTTGACCATGGCTTTAAACTTGTCAATTGTGCATGGATTATAGTTTTATTAATCCAAAAAAATAAAGGTAGATAGAATATAGATGATTCAGGGCTCGTAGCGCAGACCTTTTGTGATAAAAGGGCGTAAAATGGATAGCGCGGACGCCTCCTAAGCGTCAGGTCGAGGGTTCAAATCCCTCCGGGCCCGCTTCAATAATGAACGCTTTTCTAGGCCCAGACGCCTATATGATTATCTCCAATGGTAGTAGTTGAGTCAAAAAAATCCAATGGACAAGTTTCCCGTGAACCATACAATCGATTTTTATACGGATTGAGGGCCCCAGAATCCAAGAGATAGTATCCAAAGCGATTAGAGTGAATGATTTAGATAAATCAGTAAAGATGATCAAAGATGCACAACAAGATGGTGATGCAAAGGCAGAAACTACAGAAGATCATGCATAAGGAAAACCGAGACACCGGACAAGGCAAAAAACAAGGTTAAGGACGCACTCTCCTAAACTTTTTCAGTCGTAAGTTCCATAGTTATTATTTATCGGCATTTGCCCACCTCAATCGAACATTCATCTTTGTCCCGCCAGATCCGCCTTTCGGTTCAGGTGCCGAAACTGCGATGACTACTCGCAACTTTATAGCCGACCGATTAAATGCGCCAGTCTTGCCTGCTCATCATCATTATCACCACCACCAACACTTGCGGTGGACACTAAGATGCCATCAGCTCATCCATGCCTGCGGCCAAAAGTTCGGTAACCCGCGCGGCCACCGTTGCCTCGTTTCCCCAAATTACCAAACGCTCCACAAGATCATCAGACACCCCGCCTGCTGATCCGTCGTTGGCGGCAAACCAGCAGTGGTGAGCATGCTGGCATAGAAAGGGATAGTGGCATAGAAGTCTAGCATTTGGTGTCCCGCAGCCAGGACAGAATCCCGGTCCTCAGTAAGTGCCACCGGTACATGCGCAACCAAATGGGGATCTGCCCGTCCAACTGCATCTGCCGAGGTGGGCAATGCCGGAATTCCGGTGTGAAGCAAATATGGGACAGGACATACCAAGGAAAGGTCCCGTCAGCTACCTGTCCTGCTACTGAAATGCCTTTTCCCCAAGTGTCAAAACAAGCACTGGAACCTGCGGTGTGCGGGGCAGTGTGGCAACATTATTGTAGAATCGCCCATGATGATCGACCCTCCCTGCCCAGAGTGCAGCACGCAGTACTTTCACATATTCGCGCAGGGGGGCTAGGGGTGCTTTATGTTGCAAGCCGTAGGTGCTTTATGTTGCAAGCCGTAGGTGCTTTATGTTGCAAGCCGTAGGTGCTTTATGTTGCAAGCCGTAGGTGCCTTCTATTATCAAGTGGTGGCTGGGCCCTATTCCAAGCCGCAATAGGCCAGGTGCAATATCGTATAAAGCTAAAGCCTGCTGAGCCAGGACCAGCTGATGGCGCGGATAGGTTGGCACAATTGATGTTCCCATGCTTACTGTGGATGTTTTTTTGCCGCAGCCGCCGCAAATGTGGTCAATGGGTCTGGCCAAAAGGCAGGAGATGTTTACTATGTGGCATGACATAACATAAAAAAGGAGAACCCAAACATTGCCAGCCAAGTGTTTATATATAAATATAGAGGAGGTTGTGTACTTTTATACACCATTGGCGGATGAATTTCCCTTAAGTATATCTATGGCGAGATTATTATATAACGCAATACGGGGGGAACAGGACATGTGTTTCCCAAAACTATTTGCTTGATGTGGGTTTTTTCTATTGCCCCTTGCATAGCCCTATTCCCAAGGCTGACACACAAACATAAACGCCAAACTCAGCTGTGCCTGTGTTTGGTTTTGATTTTGCAAGT
>JBNJLU010000036.1:0-3139 GCA_050591185.1 Candidatus Nitrosocosmicus sp. | reverse complement strand
GGAATTGGCCTAATACCCTTTAAGCGGTGGAAGTGGCTTTGGTTACCAATTGGTTCATTTTTATCTTTTCTCTGTGTTGCATCAAGAGGGGGGTTATGCCATATGTCATTACGCAACCAATTGCGCCAACGCCAAATACCAACAGTATGTCACTGGTTGTCAGGGTGTGCAGGCCGGGAACACCGTGACCAAATGCACCATGTGCCATTGCGGCTTCCACTTTTGATTGGGCTGTCCTCAATGCATCAGACCATGGGTCGATTGATTGTGCTTGTTGTTGTGCATAGGCCATTATGCCACTGTCAGGCAGTGAGGGTAAAGGTAGCGCACTGAGCAGCGAGACCAGGCCAACTAAAAACAGTTTGGGCATTGACATTGACTTGCCAACTGTCCTGATTGGGCTGACAATCCTTTTGCTTGTGATTTCTTTTGCTTTACTCATGCCTTTTATCACCCAGCCCTAGTATATGCAAAACCCAAAATATATCTACCAGTTATTATTCTAATGTGGCCTACGTCTTCGTTAAATTTTCAAAGTAATATGTATCGCAGAAACAACATCCCAAATAGGAATCGAATCAAAAATGAGACATAGTGTTATTGCCTTAATGATTGTGGTTGCACTGTCAGTAACAATAATTGTCGATTTTATAACAAATTTCACAAAGATCTCTTTCGGTACGGCAGTGGCACCTGAATTTGAAAAAACTGGAGGAACCTTAAACATCAATAATAGTCAAATGCCCATAACAATGGATAATCTAAAAGGAAACGTAGTGCTCGTCAATTTTTGGACTTATAGTTGCATTAATGTTCTGAGAACTCTTCCATATCTTATTGATTGGAATACAAAGTATTCCGATGAAGGTTTAGTGATAGTTGGGGTACATACGCCAGAATTTGAATTTGAAAAAAACATTGATAATGTAGAGAAGGCGGCGGAAAAGTATGGCATAAAGTATCCAGTCATTCAAGATAATGAATACAAAACATGGAATGCATATGGGAACAATTATTGGCCACGGATGTACTTGGTTGATGACCAAGGCCATGTAAGGTACGATAGGATTGGTGAAGGGGACTATGATCAAACAGAAAAAATGCTTCAATCGCTATTATCTGAACGAAATTCTAAAGTTGGCACGGAGATTCCAGAAAGCAATTCAAAGCCTTCAGATGTGAATAAAACTCCAAATAACCAGAACAAAATTAGCAGATTTCTTGAACAACCAGTGGACTTTTCAAAAATAAAAACCTCTGATCTATATTTTGGACATAAATTCAAAGATACGTCATTAGGGAATCCAGAAGGTTTTCATCCGGAACAAGTTATAAAATACGCCATTCCTTCCAATTCCAGCATTAAACCTAATACAGTATATCTGGAAGGAGAATGGAAAAACAATGCTGATAATATGGAATTACAAGGCGAGTTTGGCAAGATTGTATTGACATATTCTGCAAAATCTGTAAACTTGGTAGCAGGAGGTATTGGGCAAGGAATAGTACATGAAGACAATTCTTTGCTATCAAACAAATCCAAAGGAGTAGATATTGTAGATGGTCATAAATTGCTAATCGATGGTCCACGATTGTACAATATTGCAAACCATCAATCATATGATGGAACCCATTCGCTTATAATCGATATCAAAGGAAAAGGTTTTCAGGCATACACATTTACGTTTGGATAGGTAAACCTAATTTAATGTACATAACTTTTTGAATAAATTGTTCTAAACCTCCAACATATTGATGTTTGAGAGACTAGGGTACCAGACCTAGTTAACACCCTACAAACTACCACCACCAACTGAAATACTTTAATACATAGTTAAGCAAGAGTATCTTGCAAAAGATATCATGATAAAACTGTCTTGCAGAGGGTCAGGATTAGTGTGATTTCACGGCAGAAGGCAAAACAGAAGAGGAGACCTTGAATATCATTTCTGAGCATGCCATCAATGTACACAACATGAGGGCAGAGGACATTTATGAAGAAGACATATCCACAGCGTTTTTATGCCAAGCCATAGGCAAGATGACGTCAACCCACAATGACGAGAAGCCAGGTTAATTGCATATGTGTATAGATCTTTGACCGTTGACTTGACAGGATTTTTTCATTTAATTCTTATGGATAGCAAAGTTATCCCTATTGTTTGACAATGAAAGTACATGGCATAAAAGGGAATTGAACCCTCTTCTTGCATTACATTAATCTTATTAGAGTGCATAAACACCGTATAGCGAATTGTTATTATGGTTGGTATATTTCCACTCATTTTCTTTAAAATGTATTGGATTGCATCCTGCCTGTATTGATGGGTAAAGGAACCTGTACACGTTGTTTCCAACGGATGTTTTGTTATGCCCTATTAATGAGGTCATTTTTGCAGCAACATTCATGGGATAACCAATCAAATCAATCGGTGCGCTTTTGTCGCATCCATATTGAATAGCGACATTTCCCCCTCATCTATCCATATTCTGATAGCCAGTTTCGGAGAGTTGTTATTTTCAAAAATCGGGTTTATTCCATCACTATCGCGTCAATCATTGATTTTGCGCACCGAAATGATTTGTCACATGCAAGGTATTTGTCATAACCAATGGGAAAAAAGGCAATGATAGCATCACCAACAATAATAAATACAGCTTAAATAGTGCCAGCAGATTGGAGAAACAATTGCAAACTGTAAACCGGACAAGTATCCCCTATTCCTGTAGTATGGTTTTTTCGTTACGAATCCTATATTGGATTGTATTATGTTGTATAAGGCTTGGTTTTTTACCTTCATGTTTGTAGTAGTATTAGTAGTAGAAGTAGGTAGAATTTGTCGATATCAACATCATAAAACTAACAGTCCATCTTGCTGCCGACAGTGTTATGGATAAATGTTGCATCCTTTGATTTATCCATACCATGGCTCAGGATACAATCTCCATCATATTGCAGGATTTGTTCTCATTTTTAAACACCTTTGGAGATGATCTTTTAAGGTCATCTATAGCCCTTTTTGTGATAATTGATCCTATTGGTACCATCCCTTTGTTTGCCACCATTACTCAAAAAAAAGAAAAAAAAGAGCGTGACTCGGTATCAAAAACTGCCGTTATTACTGCAGGCGCCTTGTTA
>JBNJLU010000035.1:0-9617 GCA_050591185.1 Candidatus Nitrosocosmicus sp. | reverse complement strand
TGGGGTGGGGGGGGTGGGGGTTTTGGGGGGGGGGGGGTGGGGGTTTTGTTTTTGTTGGGGGGTTGGGCGTGGGGGGGGTTGGTTTTTTCTTGGGTTTTGTGGGGTTTGGGGTTGCTACTTTTTTAATTGAGTGAGCATGAAGGGATACCCTATCAGCTGTATCATTCACAGAAATAAGATCGAATTGTTTTTCTTCATCTTTGTAGATTAGATGAAATCTGATCGTATCATCCGAATTGGATATGGTGATAGTATTGTTGTCAACTCTTTTTACTTTAACAACCCCTGCCTCCAAAGAAAAAATGTTTTTAATAAAAGAAAGCGCAGGATTATTATCTATCCTGAAAATACCGTCATATAGATCAAAGTCCAAATATTTGATTCGATATTCCTTCATAAACATACGATCATATACACTGGCTTTGTAAATGCCATCAGGAAGTAAAATTAATCGTTTTTTGATATCATTGCAACAATCATTTAAGAATATTCTTATCTTGCTTAAAGTGCCTTCGTCCAGATTCCTAATCGTATCTGTGGATATCCATGGAGATAAAAAAAGTTTGAACAAATTACAATCCATGTGGTTTTTAAATATCTCTTTGCTATATTCCGCAAAGATGCTTTCCAAATCGTCATGGGTTTTTCCCTGTTTGAAAGACTGATTAACATAATACATGTGTGGTTTGATTATCGCACTATGATCATAAAAAAGTAAAAAAATTCCTTCTTCTGATAAACAATAATATTTTGCCCCTCTTTCCAGCTCTCTTTTCTGAAGCTTTGTTGTATCTGTTACTCTATCCACCAATTTTAGGTCAATTAACTTTTGGACTTTTTTATGTACATTCTTGTATGCTATCTTGATATCTATTGCTTCAAAAATCTTGTATATTTGGTAAATTGATAGATGCTGTTTGAAGACAAACAGGGATAATAACTCTATGGTGTCTTCATCTATGTCATCAAGATGAGGTATTATTTCTGCTATTCGTAATATATACCCATAAAGTATCATATGGGTATACATGGGTATATACTTTATATATCTTTTCGTTAATATATAAGTTGATAATGTTGAAAAATCAATTTATCATAAAACCGTATTCAGTTGGCAAGGGTGGGAGGTCATTAGCAGTGATACTACCTTCCCCCGTAGTGAAAGCACTTGACATCGATCCACTATCTATATTTTTGTTATTAAGCGTTAATGGATCTGATGATTTGCAGTTAAAGATAATCCGAGAAGGAGATTTGGCAAAAAAAGATACAAAAAGTACGATACCTACTGAAAAGTTTACGAGGCTTACCCAGCAGGTATCAGTTTCTGGGGCTTAAGTGGTGCAAAATGAAAAATAATGACCACTATTATTATTATAATAATAGTATACAAGGATATAAAACATATGTTTATGATGGTATTGACAATCTAGAAACATCCGTAGCTCTAAAGATGAATGCAGTTACAAAAGCTTGCTCCAGCCAAAAAAGCACCATTGATTTACAACGATCAGTATTTGCTTGCAACAGATTAGCCGATAATACGGATATTTTGTCAAGTCATAATACAGGTCATTTTATGTCTGAACAATTAACCACTGTAAGGGGGTTGTTCTATTGATCAGTAGAGAGAACGTTGAATCTATCGACATTACGCCTTACCCAGACCTCGCAGACACTGTTGAAAGAATCTACAAAAGAGGCAAAAATCTATACATTGAGCTAAAAAAGCCAAGGAGGGCAACAATTATTGCAACCATAAAGAATGACTTTACACCTTTCAGAAAAGAAATAGAAAGGCTGCTAAAAGAAAAAGGGGTGGATAAGGAAGACACAAAAGATATTCTTAATTTAGTAGATGACAACCATGCAGTATTTTACAAAGATCAATCTGCTGCTATACAAAACGATTACAATAATTTGGATAAAAAAGATGCAACTCCTATTGCATCTGACCTATCTGACCTATCTGACGCCCAAGAAAAAAAGATTGTAAACGTTTCTGAATGTTTAAAATTACATAAAGGCGAAGTCAAAGCTGCGGGAAACATTGTTGGGATCACTGAGCCTTTCAAAATGGTATCGGCAGTTGAAAGAGAATGTGATTGTGGAGGGAAAAAACATGAATACAATCCGCCTATTTATTCACTATCTGAAGAGAAGGATAGCAAATGTCCAAATTGTGATAAGCATTACAAATCTAAGAAAGATTCAATTGAATACAGAAACGCAATAACAGTTTACCTACAGGATAACGAAAAGTTCAATGACATTGAAAAGCTAACCTGTATCCTGCTGGATATAGATACAGAGCGCATTATAGTTGGAGAGAAAGTAAACATTACAGGTAATATTCACATCAGGCCAAAACCTAACCAAATATACCTCATTCCAAAAGTATTTGCAGAGAACCTCGATTATGTTAACAGAGAGCAGATAACAATAAACGATAAAGACATTGAAGCAGTAAAGCGGTTTGCAAAACTAAAGGGATCATCAATTATCCAGTGCCTGGTAGATATGTTTGATAAATCAATCATTGGAAACAACCTTGTAAAAGAAGCCTTGTTGTATAGTTTGGTTAGCTCAGGAGATGACCTGCAGGATATCAAAAATCACAAGGCAAGAAACAGACTCAATGTGATTCTTGCTGGGAATCCGGGTTTGGGAAAAAGCTCTTTGCTGAAAAAGGCTATAACCTTAGTACCCAACAGCCGATATGAAAGTGTACAGCACTCATCGGCTAAAAGTTTGACAGCAATAGTATCAAAGGAGGATGAGCAGCATTTTTTGAGACTAGGTCCAATACCAATTGCCAAAGGCAGTGTTTGTGGCCTAAACGAGATTGGGACAATGACACCGGATGACCAGAATCATCTTTTGGACATAATGGAGGAGGGGGAGTTTACCATCAACAAACACGGGTTTAACTCAAAGATCCTATCCCCAACCACAATCATTGCAACTACTAATCTGAAAAGCCCAAACAGCTATGATTATGGTTATGATGCTCAGTCTTCCATTCTCTATCAACTACCGCTTGAAAAGCAAATTCTGGACAGGTTTGACCTGATAGTTATTTTAAAGGATAACGGCGACACTGAAGCTTTAAAGGAGTATACCGAAAAAAAGACGGAGTTGCAATCCAGCATCGTTCCCAACTATGATTGCTTCCTTCAAAAGTATTTCGATTATGCAAGAAAAATAAAACCCATAGTCAGTCCAGAAGCCTCAAAGATGATACAGCAATACTATCTCAACTTAAACCAAACAACATCAAATCCAAATTCAGAGTCAAAAAGAAAACTGGAAACGATAATTAGGTTATCCAAAGCTGTCGCCAAACTAAAGCTAAAAGAGATTGTGGATAGTGAGGACGTAATCGATGCAACTAGATTTTACAATGCTATGATTTTTAATTACATGGGATCAACAGCGCAAATCCCAAAGGATCCGGTTAGGCTCACTATTGATAGATGCAAAGTGCTTTGTTGCATAACTCAAATTTTCGTATTTTTTAGATGTGTTAGTTTCATTTCAGTAAGAGGAATAATCGATATTCGTATCATGCTGATATGTAATCTATTATAAATTGACGAATTTCATAGTTATGCAACAAAGCAGATGCAAAGCCATTCTAAAAGATAAATCCGAAGAATCAATTATGCTTACAGACCTGATAAAGCAAGTTTGTGATGAGGATGAATATCTCAAACCATATTTTGTAGGCTCATCAAAAAAGATTGGGGATGGTAAATCTCTAAGTTTGGATAAAAACAGGAAAGTCAGGAGAGTTAGCGAGATATTGTGTAATGACAAAAATGTTGTAGTTGTAAACAAAAAACCTATCAAATTACAATTTATAGATAAGGATGCATCACCATGCCAGTCAGATAGGTCAGATAGGTCAGATAGAATAATTACAATGGCGTCTGAAAATACAGTTTTAAATTCCAGTCCAATCTCAAACCCGCCATGACTTGCGTTCTACACTCGATCCATAAAAAAACATGATATCGCGATGTCTATTAACTATTCTTTAATCAAAGACAACATAGATTTTATTCTGTCTCATTTTGAAGGGCAACATGAGTTATTCCCACGCACAATAATGACTTTAAAGACCAGAGGACAGAAGAAAATAGAGTATGAAACAAACCTACAAGCATCAAAAGATGCTATATTTTACTATTTTAAAAATGCAGACTTTGTGGACTGCAAAATAAACGCCTTTCCATTTGATACGGAGCACACAAGGGTAAACTTTGATGTAAAAAACAAAACAGCGGCAACATTTATTATGATTGACCTTGATTTAAAGGACTTTAATAACAAAGAAAAACTAGACAAGCAATTAAAGAAAACTTTGAATAAACTGTCTCTCAAGTTTCATGGAGAAGCACACCCTACGGTTTTGTGGACCGGCAATGGCTACCACATCTATCAACCCATTGATGGAATGGTATTTGAAGAGTTTCAAGTGTTCTATGACTTTCTTCCATATCTGGATAAAGACATAACCACCGAATTCCTAAGGTTTGCTGAAAAGTTCTTCACAAATGGAAAGTCGGATCCAAACCACTTGCCTTC
This sequence comes from Candidatus Nitrosocosmicus sp., assembly GCA_050591185.1. GTDB lineage: Archaea > Thermoproteota > Nitrososphaeria > Nitrososphaerales > Nitrososphaeraceae > Nitrosocosmicus. Next base: position 5,027 of record JBNJLU010000035.1, on the reverse strand, counting down.
TATAAAGTCATGTCTGATAAGGGTTCCTGGGACTATAAACTCAAAAAATGGCGAGGTGGTAAGTATAATCCAAAAATGGGATGGCAACTCACCTTCCATTAAATGGATTAATGAGGATTTTAGGCATTATCTAATACAAAAAAGAATAGACAAAATAAAACAAAAAGAGAAAAGGCAAAAGAAATCCTCGTCTTCTTATAATCACCATAACAAATCAAACACCCAAAAAATTGGATGGATTGAAAACCTGCTTCAAACACCAATTGAGGACTATAGGAAATATTGCCTATGGAGTATTGTAATACCATATCTAGCCAACATAAGGAAACTGTCAAGTGAGAACTCTGCCGAAATAGCTAGTGAATGGCTGCAAAAATGCGACACTTTAAGAAAGATGGATTTTTATCCTTATATTTATATACAAAATGATTTGAGAAGGGTCAAAGATTATCTTCCATCCTCAAAAGAAAAATTGAAGAAGGACCAAACTGAACTATATGATACATTCAGAGCAAAAAATATTTTGTAAAAATAAGTAATTTATGAAATGTTCTTACAGATATACAATATATAGCAAGGTATGTAATGCGCCTATTTGTTATTCTTGTCAAAAATTATTATTCCAGATAAAGATGCACACTCCAATATTAAGGATTTCTAAATATATTACAACTATATCACAGCACATTCAGGATTAGATGACAAGACCCCCAGACAAAAAGTGTGGAATAAAGATGAAAGGAGAGAATAATGGAAGACACTGATAGAGAATGCGTCGAGTAAAGAAGACATCGAATCTAGGGATTGAGGTTAAATAGTAATTTTTTGTAATATTATAATGAGTAAGATGTCTGAATTATTAAAGCCGGATTCTCAACAGATAATGAAAAAATTTAATGAGAACTTTTTGCATTATGTCACCAAATATAATGAATTAAAAGAAAGGCATAAAGGCAAATTTATAGCCATAGAGAACGGTTCTGTAACAGATGAAGACTCGAATGTATCAGAACTAATACATAGATTAGAAAAAAAAGGAGATTTTAGACATATATTTATTCAATATATAAATGAACAAAACAATATATTTAGAATTTAGAGATATTAGTCTAGTGAAGTGAAGCTTGTTGGATTACGTTTACCTGATAAATCGGGATACAGTATCGAAGCAGGACTTTTAACTTCACAATCTGATATAATTCCTATTAACTTTGTAATTGATACTGGATGCACAATTACTACTTTAAAATATTATGATTTTGTCAAAACGGGTATTAATTTCAACACATTAGAACAAGTAGATAATAAAACCCTTACTGCTAATGGAGAAATATCTGTGAAGAGGATAGGTCCAATTGGTATAACATTTGAATTAGGTGATTTCTTAATATATGAAAGATTAAAAGAAATACATGTAAAATCTCCCAATATAAATAATGGATATGACGAAGTTAGTGTTCTTGGACTGGATTTTTTAGAGATATAGTATTAGATTTGATGAATTTTTTGTTTATTTAGAAAAATAAATCAAATTCATCTGATGGCTTTTGACACTTCTCTTAGAAGTGGCTGTATGACGGAGTTGACGAAGCCTTAATTTTTAATGGATCTATATTTAAGTTAATTATCTATCTAACGGCTTTTGGCAGTTTCAATTAGGTTGACCAACCGAGAACTTGACAGACCGGATAAAGTGAGCGATAAAAATAAAACAAATGTCAAGCCGGTTCCGCTAAATCGATAAGTTGAGAATTTAGAGACATCGACATTGTTTTACAATGATGGGTTGCAAAGTTTCACATAGGGATTTATAAAAAAAACGCCAATCATGGACTACGATCATAATGATAAACCTATTTTGCAAAATACAATTTTAAAAAAATTAAAGGAGTGAATTTGTAAATGCCAATACCATCTTTTGTTAATTCACTTCTTTAGTGCTGTAGTACAATATGCAGCTAACAAATGGTTCCAGTGTATAAATATGTAAAGGATTTTGTGTCTAGTGCATTAGAGCGCTTGTTTTTTTATGTTAGTCTATGGCGCAGGTTCATAGATATTATTAGGCAGGCCTAACAAAAATATAAATTAGATCTGGGTTATCTGCAGGTATAATAGATCTCTTGCGTAATTAGAGCGGTATCAAAACTTTACAAATTGTTTGTAATTTTTAATAATATTTTCATCATCTAAGCCGATTCCAGTCAACAAACATCATAATTTTAGAAATTTTTCCATTGGTGCTAATTACGCAAGAGATCTAATAAAGTAAAACCATCACTTTATGAAATATTATAAAATTAAAAAAAAGAATGCCGAAAGATGTGTCTGGCCAAGTCATATGTAGAACAAGAGTAAAGATCATTTCATAGTTGGCGTGAAAGTAGTCAAAATCCTTACCAGGCATCCATCCATCCCAAATCGTCATCTGGTGTCATGATTAAAGGTATTGTTGATAGTGATTGTTTCGATATAGAAATATTTTATAGGCTATAGTTGATGAACCTGTTCAAACAAAAGCATATCTTACAGTTTTGAGCATATAGATACAGCATCATTATACTCGACTAAAATTATAGTTTTTAAAATCAGTCCATTTGGAATTGTCTTTATCACCCCATTTTTCAAAGAACACAACATCAGAAAGACTCATTCTCTCCAACCAATTGTCCTCTTCCAAGTCAGGTATGTCGTTAAACTTTTCAACATGGCCCAAACACAGATACGCAATTGGTTTCACGCTATTTGGTAAGTTTAGGACACTGGATAGATCAGAGTTATCCAATATGCTAACCCAACCAACACCTATGTCCTCAACACGCGCTGCAAGCCAGAGATTTTGGATGGCACAACAAACACTGTAAATCCCTGCCTCTTCAATTGTCATTCTGCCGATAACAAAAGGCGCAAACCTGTCTTTGTCATATGTTACGCAGATATTCAAATCAGATTCCAATATGCCTTCCAACTTGAGACTGTGGTATTTTTCCTGTCTTTCCTTGTTATCTTCCAAAAGGCCGATGGACTTGAGCCTTTCCTTTAGAAATGAGTCTTTAACCTTTAGACGGGTAGACTTGTCTTTTATCAGTATGAAATTCCATGGTTGGGAATATCCCACCGAAGGCGCATGGTGCACAGCCTTTAAAATGTTGTAGATGGCTTTGTCTCCGATGCTTTTGTTTACGAATCGCTTTCTGACATCCCGCCTTGAGAATACGACATTATAAAAGATATCCTTTTCCGATTCGTTAAATTTTTTATTGTAAAGACGTGCATCCACACATTATCCAAAAAGTTACCGTTAATTTCAATTTTGTTTTAGCTTTCGTTCAAATGACCTATTATTTTCAAATGTCTTATTTATATGGCCATTTGACAGAATATGTTATTACAGAAAAAGAGACAGGTGGCTATTAAAAAGTATCAAACTGATTCTTCTCTTGGTGAGTATATTTTCTTTGTTGCGGCAACATTATATACACACATGCTGAGCCGCACATAGTACAAGGAACATTGTTGCCTGTGTGTTGCTCGCTGTGTCTATAATGAATTTCTTTTGCCTTTTCCGGATCTATTGATAATGATAGCTGCTTCTCCCAATCAAGTGTTCTTCTTGCTTCGGTCATTTCTCTGTCCCACCTTATTGCCTTTTCCCTTATTTTTACCAAATCTCCTGCATGTGCAGCTATCCGGTATGCAATCAATCCCTCCTTAACTTCATTTTCGTTGGGAAGTGCTAGATGCTCTGCAGGTGTCAAATAGCAAAGCAAATCCACACCCTCAGAAGCTGAAATTGCAGCCCCAATAGCACTTGCAATGTGGTCATACCCTGAAGCGATGTCTGTAACTAAGGGTCCAAGGACATAGTATGGAATGTCGCCTATCAGTGACTTGGCTAACCTTACGTTTGCAGATACTTCGTTCAATGGAACGTGTCCTGGGCCTTCAACCATTACCTGAACATCGTTTTCATATGCCGTTTTAGCTAATCTTGAAACATTTATCATCTCTGAAACTTGCAATTCATCATGGGAGTCAAGTATGGAACCAGGTCTTAATGCGTCACCTAGGCTAAAGGTTACATCATATTTTTTTGCTATTTCGCAAAGATAATCAAAATGCTCATGGTATGGATTCTCTTTATTGTATTTTAGCATCCAAGCGGCTGTTATGGTTCCGCCTTTGGAAACCACTCCTGCATATCTTTTGACATTCATTATTCTTTTTGCCAAGTCCAGTGTTATTCCGGAATGAATTGTTGTGTAGTCCACGCCATCTTTTGCATGCTTCTCAAATGCATTTAAAAAATCATCTTCTGTGATGTTAAGTGGATTTTTGTATTTCTCAACTCCATATCCATAAGCTTGATAAATTGGGACTGAGCCAAAAGTGACAGGTGAGGCTGCATCAAGTAGTTTTTCACGAATAAGATTTAGGTCACCACCATCCGATAGGTCCATCATTGTATCTGCGCCATATTTCACCGCAACTTTTGCTTTTGAAATCTCTTCCTCGATGTTTTGATATAGTGTAGACGTTCCAATATTCACATTGACTTTGGTTTTCAGGCCTTTTCCAATTCCAACCACCTTGATTTTCTGTTTTCTGGCAACGTTTTTAGGGATGATTACGGAACCCTTGGCAACGTTCTTTACAATAAAATCGAGGTCGATGTCCTCATCCTTTGCCACCTGTCTCATTTCTTCGGTGGCAATTCCCCGTTTAGCAGAATAAAGTTGTGTAACCATTCTTTAACATGCATCTATAAACTATAAATGATTTGGGTTACCGTTATAGTCTAATTTATTTTACACACCAGACCAGGCATGTCACAACTCTACGCTTAAAGTAAATATTATTAACATTGTTGCCAAGACATTTTTTAACAACCCCTAGATCTACCCATTGCATTGGAGATAGTGGAGGTGGTATACTAAACATCATTAATTCGTAGATCTAAGAAGATACTTTTTGATATCGAGATTGAATCGTCTTGTCCTATAGTAATGGGATATTGCCTGCTTAAT
>JBNJLU010000034.1:0-9646 GCA_050591185.1 Candidatus Nitrosocosmicus sp. | reverse complement strand
ATTTTCCGTTCACACTTGACTTTTTAAGTTAAACTAGGTGTTGGTGGATGACAGATTCCGAATTAGGATGTTAAAAAAGAATCATCAAAAAACGATTTTTAGAATTAGGCAACAAAGCAGAAAAATCAACTGATTGGGCAAGAAAACTGCTGATGTTGTTGTTAGATTTGTCTAGAGATCTATTCTTGTAAAGCCGTTTCGCACTTTGACCATTATTCTATATCAATGGTTTGTTGTTTCTTTCATATAACAAAGATCGAATTACCTTTTCGGTATGATTATAATCCCATTCACCAACTAAAAATATAATGTGTTTTTAGGATACGAAATGGAATCAGTTACAAAAAACAGTATGAGTTATGGTAATGACGGTGATGATGAGGTCACATTTCACCTGACTGCAAAAGACAAATCTGGAAAAAAGATTGAGCTTGACACAGACAAAGTTCTTGTCTCTGCAGGAAGAGTTCCTAACACATCCTCCCTTGAGTTAGAAAAAACGGGTGTAAAGACAAGTGAAAAAGGCTTCATTGAGGTTGATGAATACCTTGAAACAACTTCAAAAGGAATTTTTGCTTTGGGGGACGTCGTTGGCAGGTATCAACTTAAGCATAATGCAAATCTTGAAGCTCAATACGCTTATGGTAACATTATAAACTATTATGAAAAGAGGCAAGTAGATTATACCGCAATGCCACATGCCATATTTAGCTCGCCACAGGTTGCAGGTGTTGGCTTTACAGAACAGGAGCTAAGAAAAAAAGGCATTGAGTATCTAAAGTCCACATACCCATACATTCAGACAGGAATGGGTGAAGCAATACAGGATAAAGATGGATTTGTTAAATTCCTTGTTGATAAAAACGATAGAAAAATTCTGGGTTGTTATATCATTGGAACCGATGCGTCTGTTCTTATTCATGAGGTGTTAATATCTATGAGAACAGGAGATGACACAATAGCCAGTATTGCCAATACTGTTCACATTCACCCAGCACTTTCTGAAGTAGTTTCTAGAGCCGCTAGCAGCATATAAAACCGACCAATAAAACAACATTCTCTGTATTTTTCACTTAATTGACAATGAGATGGAATACTATAAAATATATACACATGTATATGTAATATTTGAAAATAATTATAAATACTCTGATTCCAGCAACCAATATCTTTAAATGGTGTTGTCCTATTTCTAATTTATAAATTCATTGTGCACTCATATCAAATCTTTTCATCTGATATTGTAATGATTTATCCGGTAGAGCAAATGAATTAGATTTTGATAATCTTTCTAGAAGATATTACAATTATTGAATCAAGATGTTTGATAACAACCACCTTAAAATGACAGCCATTAGCAGTAGTTAGTTTTAGTAGTTTATGCCATTATTGCCCAATACTAATGCATACTTAGATCTATCAAAAAAAGTAATTTCTAATAATAGTGGGAACAAATAAGATAAGTGGTCTTTGACAAATGTCGCACATACAGGAATTGAAAAAGTTGATTATTCGTCTTTAACTTTGCAATTTGTAAAACTCATAGTTCCATTAATACTATTATAAAAAATATCGCAGTCAGTAAACTTTAGAGTTCCTTGTAAATATGCAGAAAATGAATCATTTCTGTTTATCAAATCTTGGATGCTACGTTGTTTTACGTGTTCTTCCGCTGATGTTGTGTGACTACTTATTATTTCAATTGTTGTTAATGTAAACGCTATTGATATTGCGATTATTGTCAGTTTTATCTGATTTATGTTTTAATAACTATACATTTCTAAGGACTCCATGTAAATCTTGGAGATTGTTTGTAAAATTCATATGCATTGAAAAAGGTAACATTTTCAATATCATTTCTGTTAATGTTCTTTTTTCTCATTTCTCTTGACACAGTCGGTACACTCAAAGGATCTGATGGACCCCAATCAGCTGAGCTATTTATCATAATACTGTCAGAGCCAAAAATTTTAATTATGTTTATGGCGTGCTCAGGCGATAGCTTTGTAAATGGATAAACCGTTAATCCGGCATACACTCCCATTTCCAGAACATTTTTTATTGTTTCCTCCGTATTGTGATCTATTAAAATTTTCTTTCTATCATATTTCCCAATTTTTGAATTATTATTCATTAAATTTTCTATTCTTACTAGTCCCTCTCTTTTATTATGATGAGGTATATGTATCATGATTAGCATGTTCTTTTCTATTGCTGTTTCCATTTGTTTAACAAAAATCTCCTCTTCCAAATCGTTAATTAGATTATATCCTAACTCCCCTACTGCAACTACATTTTCCCTATTAAGATACTTTATCATTGGTTCTATAGCTTCCAGAGCTAACGGTCTATTCATGGATTCTTTTGGATTGACAGATATACATACAAAATGCGAGATTCCATATTCTTTAGCTCTTTTGGTTTCAAAAGTTATTATGTGCTCCCAGTAATCAATAAACGTCCCAACTGATGTTCTAAGACTTCCTAACCAAAAAGATGGTTCTACTACAACTTCTATCCCAGCTTTTGACATTAGTTCATAATCATCCGTAGTTCTAGAATACATATGGATGTGGGGATCAAAGAGCCTTACCAAAAATCTTCTCCTTTTTTCTGGTAATGCTTCATTCTAAAGATACTTTTCACTTTTCAATTTATAAACATTAAAATACTTTTTTGTACAATTTTTTAGTACAATAATATTGTACAATTTTATTGTTTAAAATTATATCTTATTTCTTAAATACAATATTTAGTGAAAATATACTATTATTGCTACCATTATCACAGGGTTTAATGCGTGCGGCTGTATTTTCGGGGCCAAATATTATGCATATCAGAGAGCTAAAACGTTTACAAGGTAACGAAAATGAGAAAATGGTGCTACTAAAGGTAAATTCATGTTCGGTATGTGGATATGATGCTCAAGTATTCAGGAATGGACATAGTAAGGTAAAACCCCCTATTATATTAGGCCATGAAATTTGTGGTGAAGTAATTCAGAACAATACAAACTTTAACAAGGAAACCATTAAGATTGGATCCAGAGTGGCAGTTTCACCACTAGTGCCTTGTCTTAATTGCTGGTATTGTAATAATGAACAGTATAATATGTGCATTAACCTGAAAGAAATAGGATCGACAATAAATGGCGGATTTGCAGAATATATTAGAGTACCACAAAATACAGCAATGATTGGTGGACTTGTTCCTATACCTGATAAATTAAGTAATGAAGAAGCATCATTGCTTGAACCACTATCGTGTTGTCTAAATGCTTTTAATAATCTTATAGTTCCATCTACAAAAGAAATAGGATCAGTAGTAATAATAGGAGATGGGCCAATAGGACTAATTAACTTACAATTAGCCAAAAATTTTTTTGGTGCAAAATCCACTGGCATAATTGGCAAGGTGCCTTTAAGAATGCAAAAAGCAAAATCTATGGGAGCTGATATGGTACTTTCTTTTCCTAAAAATCACGACATCGCTAAAATAAAAACAATACTGGATAAAGTTTTGGAATTTACAAAAGGAATAGGTGCGGATGCAATTATCATTGCTACTAGTGATCCAGCAGCTTTAGATTTTGCAATAAAAATATCGAGTAAAAATTCAAAAATTATAATTTTTGCAGGTATATCAAAAAGAAAAAACACGGTAGCAATAGATCCTAATTGGATACATCACAACCAAATTTCAATTGCAGGAAGTTTTAGTGCCACACCTAAAATGCTTGCAAATGCAGTTAGAATTGCATCTACCAAGGAGATAGATTTGTCCCAAATGATAACCCATAGATTTTCACTGGATGATATTGAAAAAGCTATGATAACAACAGAAAAATATTATGGTCTACGATCTGTCATACATAAATTTTGAAAATAATCTAGAATAAAATCCATTTAATTATACTCGGTCATATCAAATTATAAAATAATTTGATATATTCTCAATTCTTTGATATTGATATTTAAATTATAATTAAATGGATATTTTAACATTTGACACACTATTGTTATGATTTAACAACGATGGGGAAAAATTTCATAAAGTTTATTTCAATTACTAAATATATTTTGGGACATTAAATTATGGGTATTTTATGGAATAAATCTTAATGATTTTTAGTATTAATCATTATAGCGGATATCTTTGATTTTGCATTAATATTTATTACCTTCAGAATTTTTTAGAATAATGTATAACAAAAACGTATAACAAAAACGTACAACAAAAATGTACAACAAAAATGTACAACAAAAATGTACAACAAAACAATCCATTAATCATTCCAAATATTCTTAAATATAATTAGCCTGTAGTATTTGATGTCTATTAAAATAGATAAAAGGAAAATGGATTTCGTTAACGTAACGCTATTGTTTGGTTTACTTGCCATAGGGAATATTTTTTTACTTACAAATAACTCATTTGTGTCCACAATAACCGCACAAAAACAGGGAAACCACCCATTCAATGCCAATTTAACCGGAAATGAAGAGGTTCCACCTAGTAACATAATATCAACAGGAAAAGCAAATTTCCAAGTTGATTCGCAATCTAATAATACATCATTCTCAGTTAACGTTGAAGATTTAGAAGGAATAACTGCTGCCCATATCCATAACGGTACAAAAGGTCTAAACGGTCAAATTATAGTTACGTTGTTCTTGTCACCTTCGCCATCAAGCGAAGATAATAGTTCTTTATCAATTAATGGAACTATTACAAATGACAATCTTGAGGGAATTTTAGCCGGAAAACAAGTAGGTGATTTAATAGGTTTGATGAATAATGGATCATCATATGTTAATGTTCATACAGAGCAAAATCCTCTAGGTGCAATTAGGGGTCAAATAGTAAATGAATAAAAAGACAACAAATCGTAATTAAAATTACCAAATATTTTTTAAACTCATCGCTCATTTTCTTTTAATATTGGTAACCATTTTGTTTTTTATATGGATTTACAAGTAATATTTAAATTCACTTCAGATATCATTAATAAAAAAATCGCATATTCATAAAAATTTATCTAATATTACAACAATAAATACCATAAAGTGAAAGTAAAATTTAGCTGGGCATCTGATGACACAAAGACTGAAATAAAAGAATTTAACTCTACAGATGAAATGCTCGATTTTACCTTTAACGTATTTGATAGAATAATTCTTCATAAACTGTCCAAAAATACAGGGGATATTACACATGTTGATGATAAAAATGGTATACCTTTTGATTTTTTTATAATGATTTATGATTATAATGTGGAAGATCATGAAGAAAAAAATAAAGTATTTCTTGTAGGTGATATTTTTGAAAGTTGAGAGATTTGTTGATTTGCCCATTTGTATAATCTCAAATAACATAGGAAATTTTGTAAACAAAAGACAATTCTCGATATTTTTGTCCCATCGTTTCTATTTACCATACTAATAAAATAAATTTTAGAATTTATGTCATTAAATTAAAATCTATTCGGATTATTTTTGTTACTATTTTGGAATGTTTAACTTTATCTAATTATATTTAATAATTTACCAAATCCACCACATCATCATTTATTTTGAAATTAGTGAAGGCTACAGAATTATTAATTGTACTTTATTGTACAACATTGTTGTACAACATATTAATCCAAAAATGTAGTACAAATTTCGAGTAGAAATTAATGACTTACTTCTTTAATATTATGTTCTATAATATTATCACTGATGAATTTTCGGTATAATCATAATCAAAATTATAAACAAAAAAAATTTAATAACGATAAACCAAAACTATCATCGCTAACAACAATCACCATTGCAATAATACTTTTCTCAAGTTTCTTTTCAGGCGGTATTATAAATAATCAACAACAACAGATATTTGCTTCAGAAAAACCGCCAGATCTCAAAGTTATAAACTCGGGTGCCAAACCCACTGTAGGAAATTTTAACTTAACCTCGGGATATAAAATGGAACCACTGCTTTGGAACCTTACACTCCCAACCAGTGTAACGTTTGATGATAAAGGGAGCATGTATATAGCCCAGTCAGGATTCGCAGAATGGTTTTTTGCCACACCCACTATAATAAAGGTAGATCAAAAAGGCAATACATCTATTGTTGCTGATAGATTCCTCTACGGTCCGATAACAGATTTAGAATTCCACGAAGGGAAGATATACGTATCTCATAAAGGTGTTATTTCAACACTGAATCCTGAAAGCGGCATTATAAAAGACATTATTATAGGATTGCCAAGTAGTGGCGATCATCAGAATAATCAAATTGCATTTGGCCCAGATGGCAGATTATACATATCCCAAGGTACTGCTACAAATAGTGGTGTTGTTGGAGAAGATAATATTTTTGGTTTACAATGGCCAAAATACACACCACAAGTACATGATGTTCCTGGAATGAATATATCTTTAACAGGTCAAAACTTTAACACAACAAATCCATTTACTCATTCAGAAAACGATTTTGCAAACACGGGTGGATTTGTTCCCTTTGGAACAGCTACAACGGAAGGCCAGGAAATTAAAGGTGACGTTAAATGCAATGGGTGTATCTTGAGTGCAAAACCAGACGGCAGTGATCTTAAGCTTGTTGCAGAGGGTCTAAGAAACCCCTATGGAATAGCATTTACCAATGATGGTAAGCTTGTTTTTACAAATAATGGTGCAGATGAACGTGGAAGCAGGCAAATAGCCAATGATTCAGATAAGGTATATAGCATAGACATAAGCAATGCTAGTAATTTGGGTAAGTTTTATGGCTGGCCTGACTTTGCTGGAAACGCAGAGCCAGTAACTGATCCTAAATTTAAATCATCTAGTGCTAAAGAACCATTAAAATTCTTAATGCAAAACCATCCAGAAGTCGTAAAGCCACTGGCTGAATTAAGAGTTGGTCCTTCTTTAACGCAGGTTGCTATTTCCAACAGCTCTGAATTTGGAAACACCGGTATGGCTTTTATAGGTGCATCTGGAACATTTACCCCAATAACCCATACTTTCGAAACAATCGATAAAGGAGTTGTGGGTCATAAGGTTGTAATGCTAAATCCAAAGAATGGCAACTATTCGGACTTTTTGTTCGCTGTTAAAGACCCTGCAGTATTCACACCAGTAGGATTGTCATTTGATAAGAATGGAACTGCATTATATGTTGCAGACCTCGGTAAACTGGAATTGCGAGACACCTTACCCACTACTAATGCATCATTGAATCATACTGCAGCATGGCCTTATCCTCACACTGGAGTAATATGGAAAATAACAAAGTAATTTTCATATTACAACAACCTATTTTATGATAATAATATTTTAATATCAGAGTCTATTATTCATAAAAAAACAAATAGTAAATATCAAATACCATAATATCTGGTACTAAATCAGAATTAATAGGAAATAAGAAATCATTTCTTTTTAAAAATCTCAATCTTCAATCATCAGTATCTAACATTTTGCAAAAGTTAAATTCTGAGCTATTGAAATACTTGTTACTACAAACTATAAGTCTCCATAATTTGTACATGTTTGTGGATGTATCTGTTTTAAAAAAGTAGAATTTTTTTTAAAGTTGTCTTGTCAACTAATAATCCACAATTCATGATATTAGAATTTCGTATGCGTAATGGATTATCATTCCCAAAAAAATCCAAGTTCTTATTTATATACAAATTTTAATAGCATATAGTCTTTTTGTGTTTAATATTTTTATTATAGATAATTAATATCATGTGGAGTAATATTTGTCTTCTTCAATTCAGTCTCATTAAAGATGTCTTAATGAACATTGTATCGAAATTACTTGTCGATCTCTTTTACAATATTCTATTTGGTTTGCAATTCTGTACTTCAATCCGATAGACATAAAATAAATTTGATCTCTTTGATAATTAACTAATAGTGTTCTTGTGCAATTTGTAAAATCAGAATGATTAAATGGCTATACTATAGTTGCAATCATATTGCATATTATAAAGATGTTGTTTTAAGTGGATGTATAATCATTGGCTGCTCAAGTTGTTGAAAAATAGTTTATAACAACTCCAGAAATACAAATTTAATTTAAATAATATTCGTTAAAATAAAATTAATATCGTGAATTTGGTCGGAATTTGGAAGAACTTTATTATATTGGATAAATGTATGCAGTTTAATGAAACCAAAAGAAAGGAAAATTGTAATATTTTCAATTATTGCAATTTTTGCGTTAACAATAACAACATCCTCATTGTTTCAAACACAAATATCTAAAGCTCAAAGGCCAGATAATATAGCACCACCATCACCATCAGTAGGAGCAGGTGTACCTCTTACATATTTTGGTCCATCCCCGTCAGAAGTCGATCCTCAACTAATAGGCCCTGTTAAACTGCTTAAAGCAGGTCAAGTGGATATAAATGCTAGTACAGTTACCCTCCCTCTGTACCAAGGCCAGGTAAAGACAAATTCTACAGAAGGTAATGGAACAAAGAAGGTCTGGTATGTCCTTACTGACACCTCAGATAGAGGCAACGCTGAATCATTGGGTCTTAATTGGTCACCAAAGTTGACTTATTCTCAAGTTGGCAACGCGACACGTATAGCAACCATAGAGAAGAACACCACTCTAACATTTAATGCAGGTACAGTTGACTTTAAGCCTAACCGTACATTGATTGCAGGTGATTCACCTAATGCCTTTCCACCAAAGGCAGCTACGGCCGGTTCAGTAGGAGATGATGATTATAGTCCTCTTGTTCGCATTCAAAACGCAGGCAATCAAATCTATAATGCCCCGATAGTGGCTTATGACGTAGAGGCCAAAGATATATCATTTTGTGATGGCAATCCAGATCACAGTCTTGTTCATGACAAAGTTGTAAAGATTTGTCCAGAGGAGGCGACGGTAACACTTAAACTCATTCAAGGTTTTAGTTTTTCCCGTCCTGTTCTATACTTGAGCCTCGATGCAAGTGAGCAAACTACTGCTACACTGGAAGTTGCTACCTTTGCTCCTAGACTTGATGACATTCAAACAGGTCATGATGACAGTGCCTTTAGTGCTATCGAACGACTCTTTGCAGTTACCAATGGTCCAACAGGCAAGGACAATCCACAGCGTCAAGGACTCAATAGTGCAATAATTGATAATGCAAGCTCACCGTTGAATATCTTTGGTGGTATACCTACTCTCGCATTGGATTATAGTCCTCTTTGGGATCTTAATCTTGGTGAGTGGACCAAACAAGCTTCAGATAATGGGTATAAATCCAGACTTAATCAGGAGTTTCAATTCTTGGATTTTGTTGAGCAAGGATGGATAACAGGTCCCGAAGGAAAACCATTTGGCTCAACAGGTAATATAGTAAATTGTCCAATAGTGTTCCGTTTTCTATAAATATAAACACCTCTTTTTTTTATAAATAAAATAAATTACGGATATAAAGTAACTTATAACTATGAATCAATATTATAAATAAAATAATAAAAAAATAAAAGGTTATTAAAAAAAGATAATAATATTATTGAATTATTTCATCTTCCATTTATATATCAATAAAAGTAGGGTATCTTGATAATTATTAAGTTGCCTGATCCGAACGCCAAGCGATTACTATGGTTTCTTTTTGCGGGGTCTAAGGGCGGCACCAATA
>JBNJLU010000033.1:0-9665 GCA_050591185.1 Candidatus Nitrosocosmicus sp. | reverse complement strand
TATCTTTGTCTAATAATGATGTGGATTTAGAAAAAAAGAAAAAATTGACGATTTCAAAAAATATTAAGGATATTGGAGATGGATCTATAAAAAATACCAAATTAAATAAGATGCTATCAAACTCATCAAGCAATTCCAGTGCATCTTTTATTGTTTCAGATAGATCTAAAGGAAAAGAAGGAAGGCACAAAAATGATAAAAAAATAAAAAACCATAAAAAAAAATCTAATTCTTGATAGTGATGAGATGCTAAAGATGCGATTGGAGAAACGCACAATAAACTTAATATGGTGATTCTGAAAAAGGCAATAAAAAAGATTTTGATGTTCAATCTCCGCCATGTTTTTATTATAGAAGGATAAATAAGAGAAAAACGAAGTAGATGGTAATACATTTGTCATCTGAAAAAAAAAATGAAGTTATACTGATAATTAAAAAGATAATGAAAAAAATTTCTGAGGATGTGATTATCCAAAAACAAATGCCAATTTTAGATTTACCCAAAATTGGATATGATAATACTGTATGGTCTAATGAAAAGAGAATGCTCACTATAGGGGATAAAAAAATTGAAGTTAGCCCAGATAGTGTAAAAAAAATACCCACATTTGCCCAATACCTTGTTATGGCAAATGCCGTAAAAAAATTGCTTGATGAGGATATGGAAAGTACAATAAGAGGAATGTATTATGCCACCCTTAGCAATGTTGGTGATGAAAAAAATAAGCAAAAGTTTTGGAATAATCAGGATAATTCCGATGATGCTATCAAAGCCGTAGAGTTATTGACTGGTATACCTAGAGAAGAGTTTTCTGTAACATCAAAACCAAAAGGTATGATTTCAGGACCAATAAAATTAAGGGTTGGTGGTGATATAATTGATTGCAATCTGGGAAGCCGGTCTACTTCTCAGCTTATCCCGACAAATATTGGGGATGTACAAATAGAGGATGTAAAGGCAGATTTTGTAATGGTTGTAGAAAAGGATACTGTTTTAAGTAATATTCGAAAATCTGGGTTTATTCAAAAATACAATGCTATTTTAATGACCGGATCAGGTGAACCAGATAGAGCCACTAGAATCATGGTTAAAAAGTTAAACGAGAGTTGGAATAAACCTGTAGTAGTTTTTGCTGATGCTGACCCCTGGGGATTAGGCATTGCTTTGAGGTATAAAATTGGTAGTGAGTCACTAAGTTATGATAGCGATAGATTGGTAACTCCAAATGCCCAAGTTCTTGGGATGATGTTTTCTGATATATATGAATATAATATTCCTGAAGTGGCCCGTTTGACGGCTACTGATGAAGACATTAACAGAGCCAATGATATGAAAAAAAAACCTTGGTTACAAGATAAAAAGTGGCAAAAAGAACTTAATCTTTTCTTAAACAAAAAGGAAAAATGTGAACTGGACGCATTTTTTAAACATGGGTTTAAATATTTGGCGGAAACCTATCTACCTCAAAAGCTTAGGCAGATTGGCCTGATATAATGCCTAAAAAAATATCATTCTCTTTTGGGAGTATTCTTTGTATTTGTGCTCTGGATTCTTGAAATTATTTTCTCATCTTTTGTTTTTTTATCATGGTTAAGAATTATCAAATCATAATGGTCTTTTCTCTTTTTTGAATTGCAATTTATATTTCGTGAGGATTTTATTTTTATTATGTCGTATTCTTTGTATAGTGTTTTTATATAATCTGAGTTTGAGTTGGATAAAATTACATTAGCTCCGATGTTGCTTAACCTTTCAAATTCCTTAGCTAATTCATTATGTTCTAATATTCCAAAACTCTCTTTAGTGTAATCTGTAAACTTTGATGTTTTTGATATGGGAAAATATGGCGGATCAAAGTAAATAAAGTCGTTGTTTTCGCATTCTGATGTGGTGTTTTTATAAACCTTGCATGATATTTCTACTTCGTAACTACGCAGTAGTTCGGAACATTCCATTAGTTTCTCTCTATTACAAATTTTTGGATTTATGTATCTTCCATGGGGAACGTTAAAGTTGCCTGATTTGTTGACCCTGTATAATCCATTATAACAGGATTTGTTCAAAAAGATGAACCTTCCTGCAAGTTCAGTGTTGCTTTTTGGAACATACACATCTCTAATGTAGTAATAGTATTTTTCCATATTTTTGTTGTAGTTTTCCTGATGTCCATGCAAAATTTCTATTAGTTCATTTACATTATCCCTTAATTCCTTGTACGTATTGATTAACTCAAAATTGGAATCTGATAAAATAGCTTGAAATTTTTTCCTTGTCTGAACCAAATAAAAGAAAAAAGCCCCGCTTCCTAAGAAAGGCTCAAAATATCTTTCTATGTTTTTGGGTGTGAGTTTATCCAATATGAATACTAGTCCTTTTTTTCCCCCAGCCCATTTTAGGTAAGACGATGTGATGATTTTATGCAATTGATATTGTTTTATATGTTAAATCAATCATTAAATGATTTGATGATTTTATCTATTATCAACTTATGTTAAAAATCAATAAAAAGTTTTTATTTCATATTTTTGTCATCCCACGTAATGTAAGAATAAGACTCTTTTATCCTGTTTGAAACATCTGAAAGAAATTGATCTCTTATGATTTTTCCATAGTGTGTTATATCCCTTGATAACATTTGTAACCTGGGAATTAATTTTGGATTTATTATGTTGCCTTCTTTGTCAAAGTCGTGGGAACTGGTTGAAATTCCATATGGCATGCTCCACCCATAGCATTGTCGCACTACTGTTCTCATTTGCTCCATTACTGTTAATCCTTTCTCATATGATGTACAAATATAACCAAAGGTTTTCCCGGTAAACTCTTTCCAAAAATAGTCTAAAAAATTTTTTAATACTCCAGACATTGAACCATGATAATCGGGAGTAGTAAGAACTATTGCATCGGCCCACTGGACCATCAGTTTTGCCTTTTTAATGTTTTCTTTTTCTACACCTGTAATAAGTGGATCTTTATCTAGTTTTGGATCATAAAATGGCAACTTGTGTTTTTTTAAATCAAAAATCTCTATTTCTGAACCATGGGTATTTTTAGCGTCATTTAAAACATACTCTAATGCTTTGAGACTGTAGGAACTTGTTGTCATGCTTCCTGAAATCCCTAGCAATTTTATTGACATTATTTCTTATAAATTATCCTGTAGCTTGTCCATATATATATTGAATTACATTCTGACAAATACTTTGGAAAAAAAAACTACAACTTAGCTGTTATAGTTTTCAGCACATTCTTTCATTTCCTTTGATGATATGTAATTTCCTTTGTCTTCTGCTCTCTCAAAACATGCTTTTAATAATATTTTTCGTTCTTCTTTAGTCACAGTATTTTCGTTATACACTTTTTTTTCGTCATTGTCATTGTCATTGTCATTTTCGCTTTGCATGTTAATCTTATAAGTAACAGTAGGCGTAAAATAACTGGAGTATGAGTAAGATGCTGGATGTTCATCAATTTCGTTTGAACCATTTAGATCTATTACTTTCACATTACCTAAACCTGAATCTTGCTGGAAATCTTGTTGCGTATTATATGTTGAGGGTGGATATTGACCTTGGTTTGATTGGTACCAATTAGGATCATCCTTTGTTGTTGTTGTATCTTTATTGCAGGCGTAAGAACTAGGTACAGAGGAGGATGTAGATACATAGCTTTGCATAAAACTCACAACACAATCAATATTTTGTAATGCAGACTCTTTGTCAGGTGGTGTATCTGGGGGGGTATAAACATTATAGTTGTTGTTATTGTTTACAAGATAATCATAGCCATAAACTGCTTTTGTTGGTAAGGAGCTCAAACCATAAGATGTCAAACCCAGAAAAACAAAGAACATGAGACTGATTTTTATTTTATTGAAATGCATTGGCATATTATTTTAGTTTATATTGTTTATGAAGATTGTTTTGGATAACTACGTAATTGTTTATTTCTCAAAACTTTAATTAGATTATGAATGTAAAATGCTTTGTTTAATTCATCAATCCTTTTTCACACTAACTTTTAATAATTGAAGGATTAAAAGGCAATCTCAAAAATCCTTTATCATTTTATTGAATTAGATTTCTTTGAGTTTATAATTTAATTTGATGTATCTGGTTTATGATTATTTAAACTATTGAAATGGTGTGCTTTTTTTATGGCCGTAATTTCATCTCATAAAATAAATATTGTATTTTCACCTTTATTTTTAACTACTAAATGATAATATTGGTGTTAATAAAAGAACAACAATGTTGTTACCGATTTTACATTATGCGTATAATTTTTAACTCTGTTTGATTTTCGTAGTCATGATTTTGCCCCAAATAAAGCAGTCGAAACTGAAGTGATTTTTTGCAAGGCACAAGCCAATATGACAATATTTTTGAAAATGCTGGTAAGACCGATTGTTTGGATTAGATGGGACTGATGCTTATTCGGAGGTTGGAAATGAGAACTTGCAGGTGGTATTGATGCTGGTTTCTTTAATTGTGAAGTTGGCAAAGTTGCAATAACTGGTTACAATCCTGCAGAGGAACACGACATTAAATTATCAAACTATAAAGTTCTTTACCTATTCCTACACCGCAACCAACACCTCAAGAGGGTTATATTCTGCTATCCAGTGCGTAGACCAATCACAATCCCTAAACCAACTTACAAGATGGATATCCGAAAAGGTGCTATTGCTCCACGTAACAATACGGGCCTATAAAACCAACTGACACTTGAAACAATGCGTTAGCTCAAAACTATTTGTTTTTTTTCTTTTTATATTTATATTGATATACATTGCTTGATGTTAAAAGAATTCGTCGAGGGCTATCATCAAAAACTTGATTGCCTTTATGAAAATAAGGCTCTAAACGAAGAAGAAATTCATCATTTTAAAAAAAGAGGAGTCCAGTTATTCGATACCAGTAAAGATCTAAATTGTAGTCACTTATCTGAGATTCTCCCTTACGTAGTGCTGGGAGTATCCGATGAATATGTTAATAAAATGAACGTTCCTTATCAGGCTACAAGCTTTATTGCTGGAGAAGTGTACGCACCCAATAGTGGAATGTATGCTTACAAAATACATGGGCAACAAGGTGGCGGTGTTACCATGCTGACTGGTGGAACCAGAAAATTGGGCGATAACGCTTTTGCATCTTTGCATCGTATTCTTGTTGGAAATAGCGCCATCATTGTAACAATAAATAATATGATGGAAAACCATAACCAAATATGGTCATGGGAATTCTTTGGAAAAAATGTTGACAAAAATAATCCACTCATTTACCAAGATCTTTTGAATTTATCTGCAAAACTTGTAGATTACAGTAAATTTCATTTTATTGTATCTGTTAGGACAGTCAGAAGTGTTATCGACTCTAATTTCGTTGAATTATACAACAAAAATGAAATTGCGATGTTAAATCCTGAGAACAAGGTAAAAGTTATTTTCATTACTACGTTTGAGGTTTATAATCACCTTTCCAAATTTGTTAAGGAGTCTTCACTAGTTTCATATATTGTCACTGGTAAAAGTTTTGAAATCCAAGTCGGGTTAGAAGTTTTGAGAAAAAGATATGGCATAAAGTACCTATTAAATGATGGCGGAAGAATAATGTCCAACTCTATGAGGACATGTGGTATTTTGGGGGAGGAGCGTATAACGCTGGAGCCGTTTAATTCTTTAACACTAGAATACACTGTTAGTAGTGATTGCATTCTGGGTAAAAATGGCAGTGGACTTGATAACTCTGAAATAGAGTATTCTATTTTGTTGAATTCTACACCAGTTAATGATGAAAAGACAAATGTTTATCTTTATCCTATGGATGAAACCAAGATTTTCTAAACCGCTAACTTTCTCTTTTTTCTATTGTTTAATCTTATTTGCATCCTGTTTTCTCCTTCTGCATATCTTTCCTCCTCTTCTTTATTTTGTAAAATCAGTTTTGGCACTTCGATAGGTTTTCCTTTTTCGTCTAGCGCAACTAAGCTAACATAGGCAGTGCCTGTGTAAACTTTTTGTGATTTGTTTAGATCTTCTGCCTCGATATCCACTTCTACCTCCATGGAGCTTCTTTTTACGTAATTTAGTCTTGCTTTTAGTATCAATGCGTTTCCTATGTATACTGGTTTGGAGAATGTCATACTGTCCATACTAGCTGTGACGATATTTGCATGGCCAGCATGTCTTTTTGCTACCAAACCTGCAATCAAATCAACATGTTTTAAGATCATCCCTCCAAAAACGTTTCCCAGGGGATTTGCATCTGAAGGTAACATTACTACAGTGGTTTCAGCTGCCGATTCACTTACTGTTTTTCCTGCTTTGTTGTTTTGGGCTTCTATTGTATCTGTCAATTATATTAAATAAAACTGTAATCAGAACTAATTATTCTTTTTTTTGATTTGAGTTTATATCAATCAATTCAATTATTACTGTATTGTGTGCATTTTTTTGAATGAAAAAAATGAAGGTTAAGAAGAATTTTATTATTGATTTTGTTGTGATGATTTTTATTGATATGTTTTCTACAAATGCTGTTACCGATATCGCAACCCAGAATAACGCCACAGAGGGTATATTAGACTTTCCATCAACAAGCACACACTGTTGTTACAGTCATAAACAAAATCACCGAATTATCGTCTGAAGAACACGGACATACCTCCTAATTTTTAGGAATACTGCATCCATTAGTTTATCCTAAAGTTTTTATTTTAGCGTCAACTAAGCCATAAATTCTGATTAGCTGCCCTTTTTCCTGACAACCATATTATTACTTTTAAAATCAATAGATGATGCTATATTGTGTTTTAACTGTATCATCTATGTGATTAAAATGTGAATGCAAATGTATTTTTGTTGAATTAGGGAAAATGCTTTGAATAGTTTTACATTTGTCTATTATATTGCCTGTAAGACTAAATTCGTTTTTAGATATAAAAAAAATAAAAATTGTGTGTTTTAGTTAATTCTATTAGATTTTTTTGCTAGTTGTCGCTTTATTCTTTGTCGTAGTCATTTCTTCTGCCTAGTGGTTTGGTGATTCCTTTTAATCTTGATTGGTATCTGTCCTCTTTGTCATGACCACTACCGCCACTGTCATAGTTGTTTCTTGGCCTGTATTCTCGGTTGCCATAACCACTACCGCCACTGCCATAGTTGTTTCTTGGCCTGTATTCTCGGTTGCCATAACCACTACCGCCACTGCCATAGTTGTTTCTTGGCCTGTATTCTTCAGAATATCTGTTTTGGCCATATTCTCTTCTTTGGTAGCTTGATCTAAAGCGATTGTTTCTTGGACCTGCACCACCAGTGCTGTCCTTAAAGTCGACTTCTATTCCCAGTTCTGCATTTAGATTTTTCAATGAATTTTGGGTAATATTTTGAATTTTTCTCAAGATGTACATATCATTTTGAGATACAAAGGAGAGAGATGTACCTTGGGCACCAGCACGTGCTGTTCTGCCTATTCTGTGGAAATATGTTTCAACATCATCTGGTAAATCATAGTTAATTATATGACTTACAGTTGTTATATCCAATCCACGTGAAGCAACGTCTGTTGCTATCAATATGTTAAACTTTTTATTTCTAAATCTTGACAGTGTATTCTCTCTCTGTCTTTGGTTTAAATCACCATGTATCGTATCTACAAAAAAGTTTTCATTTCTCAGCTTAAACGAAAGATCCCTTGTTCGCTGCTTTGTAGCCGCAAAAACAATAACATGAGTATCTTTGTTTGTTGAAATAGGCTTCAAAGTGTTGACAAGTTGTTTGAACTTGTCTTTTTCATAAATAAGTAGATATGATTGATTGATGTTTTCCTGTGAAATCGTCTTTTCGATATTTACCTGTTTTGGATTCTTCATATATTCTTTAGATAAACGTACTATTGATTCTGGCATAGTTGCGGAAAAAAGACAAATTTGCTTTTCTGCCTTAATATATGAAAGAATATCTTTAATATCTTCAATAAAACCCATGTCTAACATTCTATCTGCTTCATCAAGAACAACGAAATTAATTTTATTTAGTAAAATTGTCCCATGACTTATATGATCTAATAGTCTTCCTGGAGTTGCAACTACGATGTTGACTCCTCTGCTAAGTATTTTCTTTTGGACTTGAAAATTTTGGCCACCATAAATTGAGGTGGCTTTTATAGGACTATATTTAACAAATTGGTTGATTGTATCTGTAATTTGTATAGCTAATTCTCTTGTTGGGGCTAATATCAATCCTTGCAAGTAATTTTTTGGATCAATTTTAGTCAAAAGTGGTGCCACAAAAGCAGCTGTTTTACCGGTTCCAGTATTTGATCTACCAATAACATCTTCCCCCTTTAAAATGAGAGGAATTATTGATTCTTGTATTGGAAAAGGTTGTTCAATTCCGTTTTCCTTTAGTGCTTTAACTATAGATTTTTCAATACCAAGTTCTTCAAAAGTGCTCAATTAATTTATCAGCTCAGGTATATAACCTTCGGTTATACCATATAAAAAGCAATGCATTAAGAATTGACCTTTATGATTCTATAGCGGTTATTCTGCTACTGTAAATTTTGCCTGAATTATTTTATTTTCAATATGCCATTACTAGTCTACATTATTTATTCTTATGGCGCAAATCAGTGGCAATGATAACAATTATACTTGTTTTTTTATGGAATATGTAACTTTAAACCGTTTTTATTATGTATGCAATAACCATTTGATTGGAAACTGTGAATGGCGCAGCAATTATTCGTTTGATTTTATGATTTTTGAAAATTATAATGGTAAAGGTTTTATTCAATACAGCCTATCTAATTTAGAATTTTGAACAGTTTAAATTTTGTAATATTGGGAGATACATCTATTGCAAGCAATTTAGGCAAGAAGGGAACCTCGACGGATATTTCTATTTATGATAAAAAGACCAATGATCAAATCTTCTCTTATTGTTACTCTAATACCTACCCTGAAAAATTGCAGTCTCTTCTCCAATCAATAGCTATTTCTGAGTATGCTATTTTGAATATTACTCGGTTAGACTCTTTTTTAGGAGAGCAGATGTTGGCACTTGATATATTTAATCTAAAGAGGGGTTTTATTTTATATAGTTTTGAGGTTGATATAGAAAAAGTCAAGAATATAATAAGAAAAACAAACTTATCGTCTTTTCAGATCGTAGATAGTCTTGAGCAGCTTAAAAAGCATTTATCTGACTTAAAACCAGTTGAGTATGAAGAAAATGAATTACCCGGCAGTGATACTGCTACTGCTACTAATTCTGTTTACATCCCAATTGATCACGTTTTCGATGTTAAAGGCGTTGGTACTGTTGTTTTGGGATCCATTAAACAAGGCGAAATTAAAACATATGATGAATTAGAAATAAATCCTTTGAATAAACCTGTAGTTATAAAATCCATTCAAATGCATGATGATCCTTTAAGTCACTCAAAGAAATTCGCACGTGTAGGACTTGCTATTAAAGGTGTTTATGCAAAGGATGTTTCACGGGGGGATATTATCACATCTCCGGGTTTATCAAAAATTATCAGTGATAGATTTCAAATCAAATTCAACAAGAATCCCTTTTTTAAAGAGGATATTATTGAGACTCAAAATTATATGATAAGCGTCGGTTTGCAGATTCGTACCGTTAAAATAAAAAAAA
>JBNJLU010000032.1:0-9925 GCA_050591185.1 Candidatus Nitrosocosmicus sp. | reverse complement strand
GATTTTGAGAACAACCTGAAGGGCAAGGGGATAAAATTTGAGTACCATAACCTAAATAATTTTGAGTGCAATGTGCTTGCAGACAAAACCAGAATAGGACAGGTCATTTCAAACATGATTGGCAACTCTGCCAAGTTTATTGGTAAGGAAGGAACGATATCAATAACCGTTGAAAGGAAAAAATGCAATGATAGCGGTATTGGGAGCAAAGATAAAGATGTAGTTGTCGTTTGCGTAAAAGATACAGGTACTGGAATCGACACTGAAATGTTGCCAAAGATATTCACAAAGTTTGCCAGCAAATCCTTTCAGGGAACGGGATTAGGGCTGTACATTTCAAAGAAAATTGTAGAAGCGCACGGCGGGAGGGTATTGGCCGAAAACAACAATGATGGAAGAGGGGCCAAATTTTCATTTATTTTGCCTTTGGAGAGTTCGGTTTAGTTTTCCACATTCGTCATCAGCAAACAACAACTAAAATCCAATGCAAAGGGCCATGCACCGCCATTCAGTTTCATTTTTGATCAAAAGCCAAGCTGAAATTTTGACCGTTACAGATTTTGTTAGATTGGGGTAAAAAATCGTATATTTATTTTCCTTTCTGCTTAACTATGAAGATATGATTGACATAGAGTTTTAAACTATGCCATTAAAAGTATTTTTTAAGCCATGTGGACATAGCATAATAGATATGTTAAAACTGATAGAAAAAAGCCATTGGTATCATTGTTATGGCATAATCCAATTATTTCCTTTTTAGGGGAAAAAACAACTATATTAGAATAATAAATTGAATGATAAACTTTGTTTGTAAGGCCATAATTAATTTGCGTTCCTCCACAAGGTTACAACTTTGTGCTATGTCATTAGTGGAATGACAGACACAAAGACATCGCCCTTCTTATCGACAGCAACATCGTTTAGAGATGAGTATTCTAACATTTGATAACGATTAACAATCGTTCCATTAGAGGTGATAATTTCGATTGGTTCTGTATACGAAATAAAAAAAGATTAATTATCAAAATCATCTTCTGTTGATTCCATATTGCGTTGGTTGGATACAAATATCGAAATAGGGTTAGTCCACCATTAGTTAGGGTACCAAATAAGACGATTTTTTGTGAGGATTGTTGCTAACTCATATTATATGCCGCATCTGCGGTTTATTTGCAAAACATGATTAAAAAATGATGAACAAAACATTAAACCTATCGAAATAACAATAATTACCATAATTCAAATACGCAATCGACAGATCTAATGATTTTAAACTGTCTTGCACCATGAATTTGCAAATTTGGTGGATTCTTTAATTTATTTACTCTTTGAATAAAAATCATTGATGGGCCATAATTAAGTTGCTAAGGAGATGGATTCCTTACTTCCATATTTGCGAAATATTTCGTTATATTTTTCAACCTTTTCTTTTATGAATTTTCCACTATTGTCATATATTTTTGTAAAATTTGCCCTCATTGATATATTGCCATCTATGTCAAAAAGTCTCACACTATAACTGTTTTTGCCGTCTGCTCTTGGCTCTTGAATAAATTTAGCTTCTTTGACTTTTTCAATATTTAGGTGAATATGCCAGGGTCTATTTTCATCACCAATTGTTGCCCATTTGTCTCTTATCTTAAAAGGCATTCCTTTTTCAATTCTCGCTTCGCATATTCCACTTCCACTATTTATTGATAAAATAATATCGTCACAATCAAGAATATCGGAAATTAAATCATTGAATAGTTCATTATTGTGCATATATGCTCTTTTCTGTCTTTTTCTTTATTATCATTTGCGTATCGTCAAAATTAGAAATA
The DNA here is from genome assembly GCA_050591185.1 of Candidatus Nitrosocosmicus sp. Taxonomy (GTDB): domain Archaea; phylum Thermoproteota; class Nitrososphaeria; order Nitrososphaerales; family Nitrososphaeraceae; genus Nitrosocosmicus. The sequence continues at coordinate 8,102 of JBNJLU010000032.1, read as the reverse complement.
AATAATTCAATAGTTGTAAAGTTGATGTCATATAGTATATTTGTCAAGGATGATAGATTAATGAATGGAGAAAGTGGATTTGTTATGCATTCTCAGCGGGTCCTTTTTACAGGATCTTCAGTGGATTTCATATTAAATGTAATTGCAGAAGACGCGCATGCACCACTATAATTTGATTTGATAAGTCGTGAAGCAGTTCATTGTGCGATAGAGTTTAATTGAAATAGAAAACACGTGTATGATTAAATGGTTCTTTTTTATTGAAAAAATAACAATGTTGGCATAAAGAAATAGAACATCGATCCTAATGCCTATTTAAAAAATTCTGTCTTCTTTATCATGATATTTGCAGTTAATAGATGCTTTGTTGCATAACTCAAATTTTCGTATTTTTTAGATGTGTTAGTTTCATTTCAGTAAGAGGAATAATCGATATTCGTATCATGCTGATATGTAATCTATTATAAATTGACGAATTTCATAGTTATGCAACAAAGCAGTTAATAGATATAAAACCCAAGCCAGTACTGTTGTTGTTAAAGATATTTGGGAGGGATCAATTCTAATATAAACAAAGACCAAATATGTAGAAATAAATTTTGTAGATAAATATGCTATTTCTGACAATCCTAGAGTAGTAAGGAGTTTTATGGAGTCTAGTTTTATTTTTTGTTTGTTTTTGATTCCATCGGGATTTTGATATCTTTTTTTATTGTCCATAAAAAATAAAACTATAAATGTAAAATTAAAGATCGCAAAATCTGCAATTAATGATATAAGTGAAATCAAAAGATAATTAGCATGATAAACCAGTGAGGCATTTGATACAATTATAACATCTAATACTGCGGTGACAATAGCTGCAAGTATTATGTTCTTGTTGAATCGAATAACGCCATTATATTTGCCATAAAAATCTTTTATAAGCCGAAGTTTATTCATAGTGCAAAAGTATTAACCAAGAGCAGATATGTTTTATTATGCAGCATGTGCATAACAATGGTCATGTCACGTCTTAGGCTTGCCATGAGTGGTGGAGTTTTTAAATTAATCCTCATTGTTTTCACGTTTGTGCTTCTTATTCCAGGTTCCTTGATTAGTAATAATGATTATTTTGTCACTCCTAATGATTTTGCATATGGTCAATCAGATACAAACAACATAAAGCCAAATGTTACAAACACGACAAATATGCAAGAAGGTATGCCAACAGAAAAAGTCCGTGTTGGGGACATAGATATGGCATACAGGATGTTTGGTAACGGTGAACCTATTTTGCTTATCAGCGGTGCTTCTGCCGGTATAGGTGGTTGGGACCCATCCACCCTAAGGAGTCTTTCCTCAAACCACACAGTAGTTGTATTTGATGGCCGTGGAGTCGGGAATACCTCAATGGGTTCTAAATCATTCTCAATTCAACAACTCGCAAACGATACCGCTGGTTTGCTCGATGCTCTGAAAATACAAAAGACAAGTGTACTTGGATATTCTCTAGGCGGACACATAGCACAACAGTTTGCTATTGAATATCCCGATAAGGTTAATGGTCTTATACTTGTTGCTACAACGTGTGGTGGAAAAGACGGTATGCCCAAACCACCTCATGTGATAAAGCTACAGTCCGAAATTGTAAACAAATCCCTAAATGACATTCCTATCACAGAAGAGGAAATAAAATCCCTTACGTCCTTCTCGATGGGATCGGAATGGATTAGAATGCATCCAGAATCCATTGAGCATATACCGGATGCTCAGGATTTGTTTGCAATTGTTTCCCCAAATACCGTAAAGCAGCAGTTTGATATGGGAATGGATTGGGAGGCAACAAACTGGAATGGCGCTTGTGATGAACTTGCCAAAATAGGCAAACCTACGTTGGCCATAACCGGCACAGACGATGAATCTTACATGCCGCATGCAAATTCTTTAATCATTGTAGAAAAGATTCCAGGCACTTGGCTTGTGCAGATAAAAGACGCGGGTCACGCAGTAATGTCCCAATATCCAGAAAAAATCAACAAGGTACTGCAAACATTTCTATCTACTGCTATCGCTACCACCACTTCCACAACCACCACCAACACTGCCCAACCCGGATGATTGATTCATTGACAAAATAGAAGGTTCAAGCCGGGACCTTGACATGTTCTATCGATAATAGAGAATGGATAATTGAGGTGTACCTATTTAGATTATCCTATTTACCCCTTATACGATTCTTTTTTTTATAATATCCCTCCAATTCTTTTACCTCAAGACCTCAAATCATTCATTGCTTTCTTGGTGGTTATCGATGTAAAAATATGGATTTTGACGCATAATATCTGTTACTAAACTCTAAGCCATTATGCTTTGAGCGTGACTTGGTTTCTATGTTTTAAAAGTTAAATAAACGAAACTATGCCATAATTTGACTGAACCCCTTTTTACCTACCTTAATCAAACCCACTAAGCCAAAGCTGAAAAGTGACTGAGCCCTTCTGCTGTTTGAGCCCATGTTTTTTCTGATGACTAATTGTACTTTTACCAAAAACTATAATAAATAAATATGAGACTTTACAACATGAATTCGGAGTGTAGTCCCCCATTCTAAGACTATGTATAATAATCCATTCAGACTAAATAAATAATTCATTGTATTTTTAAAAAATAATTGTTTATTTTTGTTATTTTAATACTTGATACAAAATTCAAAAAATTAACAATGCCTTTTGAAAACTATGCATAACCAGGAAAGAGAACACAAAAACATCAGTTGCGAAAGGGTTGTCTTGGCGTTATATCCTTTTGCATCCAAGAGTGTCCCTGTCGCCTATAACATTGAGTTGTTTGCAAATTAAAAGCCAATAACAGGATTGGAATTTTCGGTTGAATTGATTTTGTTACCAAATAATATATAGATTAGGCTAGCTATCCTAAATTCAGAATCTCCTTTGTGGCTGCCATGGCGGTTATGAAACAGTTGACTGTGTTTTGCGTTTTCCGGTTGCAGAATTAAACTACTTATGCCAAGCTTCACAATGTACCGTCTGAATGTTTTTTAGCCTATTGGGGATGCTCTACTCGAAAAGCTATTTTTACAACAGAATGATACTCCGTTATTTTTTCCAGTAGTAGAGTCTACCTTTGCTGTCATATTGGTTACCTCTATTCCTGTTATTCCATGGATCGTTTTTGTAGCTTCATCCAACGCTACCTGGGCTGCGTCATCCCAACTCTTGTCTGATGAACCTATTATTTCTATTACCTTTGCGACATGTGTCGTACCCAATACTGACCATATCCTACAATATATCCATTTATGCCAATAATATGTCAAAATATATTCATTTATCGTTAGAACAAAATTGTACAGATAATGGTGGAAACATGGGAATTAGAAGTCATTAGCCTATACGACTAGTTTACAACCTAATTCAGTATTGTTTTGTCAAGACATGCTTTGATTCCTATCAGCATAAGTTGAGAAATTGTGCTCCATCAATTTGAGACAAAATGCATACAAACATCACAGAAAAGGTATAACACTTATTGATGATGCATAACTAATAGATTATCATGGGATGGATTAGAGTATGCGACGAAAATTCTTTAAATGATGACGACCTTAAGGAATTTGATCACAATGATACAAAGATCCTCATAGCCAGATTAAAAGACAAAATCTATGCAACTGATAGATTGTGCACTCATGCGTATGCTGACCTTTCGACAGGATTTCTAAACGAGGAAGAAAGAACCGTAACCTGCCCGCTGCACAGTTCTGATTTTAAACTAGAAGACGGCAAACCACAAAACCCACCTGCAGAGACACCTTTAAAAACATATGATGTCAAAACCGAGGATAATGGTGTTTATGTGCTCCTCGAATAATCTGCTATCCCTTTGAAATATAGTGTATTTAAAAGTCATGATGAATAGATTTGGGTATTAGCATATCGAAATAACGATACAATTGTAATTTTATTTGGTATTGAGTGTTAATTAAACTAAAACCCACTTATGATTTTGATTGGACTCCTTTGCCTGCCTTACTCAAACCCCCTTGGGCCCCACGAAGAATCTGACTATAAAATAGGGTCTGGTTTCTTTCCATTACAATCTGAATTGATATTATGTTGTTGTTATGTGATAAGTGATAATTAAATATCATAAAAAAACCTTGATGACACCGAGCATAATTGTTCCAGGTTTTAGCGGGATCAATTGTTCTGGCTTTGAGTCGGGCTTTATTATTCAAATGCAATGGCATTAAGGAAAACAATACGCACAATATGGAAAATTACATAATTGCGCAGCTGAATATGGCAAAACAAAAAGAATAGAATACTTAAGCGCCTGGCTTCAACGGTATGCTAAATGCCTCCAAAAGGTTTGGGTGGACTTGCGTATGGACAATCACTATTACATCCATTAGTGAAGCCTTACCTCTGATTGAATCATTGAGTTGTAACAGGCCATTTTCAAGGTTTGAGACCGAGACTGCTGAATCGTTATTTGATGTCATGGGCTTCAGTTCATTGTTAAATATTTCCAATGCTTTTGCGGCTAATCCTTGAGCACTTTGATATTCTGCAACATTTGCCAATGAGTAATTATTGCTCGTTTTGTTTTCGCCATTCATCATTGCAGGGGAAGACGTATTCATCGGGTCCATTCCAACGGTAATATTGTCGTCATCCGTCATCATGTTGGACATGGGCATTGAAGATTTATCACTTGGCATTGCCATGTTTGATATGTCGGTCATGTCAAAACCAACATTATAAGCGTTACCATAACTCCTTAACACACTGTCAACAAGTTCCGCGACTCTTAGCGGTTGGTTTGTTTTGTTGTCGTTGTCTTTTTTTTCACCAAATATGCTTGACATAAGCCATGCAAAAGGATCCGAAAATCCAGGATCCGCTTCTTGCTCTCTTATTGTCATTGCCATGATTTCGTTTACTTTTGTGTCAACGTTTGCCACCATTTGGTTTACTTGCTGCTGCTGCTGTTCACCTGCCGCTGCTGCTGCTGCTGCTGCTGCTGCTGCTGCTGCTGGTGATGTGATATTCTGTAAGGTTTTTACTGTTTTTGTAATCTCTCTGGCTGTTGTCTGATCTTTCCCTGCAATTTCGCCCATAAGGTTCCAAACATAAATACTGGCTGCCTTATCGGCATGTCCTTGAGCCAGTGTTAGGTTATTGTTGGCCATGTTTGCCTGAACTAGCTTAAACTCTGTGAGAAACTGATCCATAGTTGCCATGAAGGACGCATAGTCATTTGGAGTAAAAATATGGCCATATGCCTTGGGAACAAAAGTAATGTTAATGCCTGCAGCATTCAAATGGATGGGGCTAAACAGGGTGACTGTGACAAGCGCAATATAGAAAACCCGCTCCTTTAACATAATTATAGTATAGTAAATAGCATATTAGTATCTTATTGGATAAACTTGATCAGCATATTCTGCACCTAAATTAAGGTTTTGTTTAAACCCGCATTCTACTTTTGGAATAACTGTATCCTTATATGGGGCATCTATGGCCGATATGTCACAAAAACAAATAAAATTAAAGTTCTTCAAATTAATTTGATCTAATAAAAGAGGGTATGGGGATGATAATGGATACAGACAGGGATACAAATGGCCATATGGAGAATGACAAAAGTGATGTTAGTTCGCCTGTCGGAAAAGACGTTATTTTCGACTTGCAGACATTGTTATCACAAAGGCGAGATTTGCTTTGGAATGTCCTTCATGAACGCTACAAATTCAACACATCCATCAAAAGAGGTCAAAATTTTCTGCTCAAGCACATTGATTCCAAACTTTCCCTTATTGTGGTGTATGCAGATTTAGTTGGCTCAACAAGGATGAGTATGGAATTACCGGTAGAAAAGATGGCCAAGATAATAAAAGCATTTTCACATGAATTGTCTTCAGTTGTCAAAAGCTATGAGGGATTTGTCTTAAAATATGTAGGTGATGCAGTTATTGCGTTTTTTCCAATCGGTTTTAACAAATATCTTGCTTGTGATAAATCTTTTCGATGTGCAAAATCCATAATTAATGTGATAGAAGATGGCATAAATCCTATTTTTGAGAAAGATGGCTATCCAAAACTAGCTGCTAAAATAAGCATGGACGAAGGGGAAAATGTGGCTATTCAATATGGATTTGATAAAAGCGCCCCAATAGATTTGATCGGGTACCCTATGAATGTGGCAGCAAAAATGAATTCTTTGACTGGACCTAACAAAATATCAGCTGGGAACAACGTATTCAAATTCCTTCACCCATCCATACAAACAGAATTTCACACAATTCCTTTAGATGAGAAAGAATGGAAATATGTAGATCATAAAAACAATTCGCTTTACAGAGTTTATACGACATAATAACTTGTCAGGAAAATTGATATTGGCCATATGACAAATACTTTTTTTATGAACAGTCCCATTAAGATTGGTTTAACACAAACCAATAAAACGAAACCTGATATTTTCTAACCTGGGTTTAGCGGATTTATTAAAAGATGTGTCAAGAATCCGAACCCAAAATGAACATGATTTATTTTGGTATATCCGCATGGATTTTCGCACACGTATAGCTGAAACGGTGTGTATTCCCCGACTAATGCAAATAATTTAGACAACTATTGCATTTAGGAATAGTTTATTTGAATCGTGTCTAATTTTGGTATTGGTATGACATTTTGTGTATGCTGTATATTATGAGATAACAGAATCTCCTATGGGGAACCAATTTTGGGATCAGTCTCTACGATGGCTAAATTTTGGGTGTACCATTTAAAGGTATTTCAAATGCTAAGTGAAGTGAAACTGTATGCTAAATCACCTGAGCCCCTTCACCTGCCCTGCCCATACATCCTTGGGCCCACTAACTATGTGGACTCATATTCTTGATGTAAATTGTTAATTTGATTAAAGAAAATAGGAACGAAGAAAAGGCCTTGTACCTATTCGGTTTAGATGATGCAGATTAATATGATGTGTGACAATAACGCATAATCGAGCAATTCGCCACCTCTAACCCTTTCTCACATTCATCATAGCATACATCAAATTCAACATCTTCATACTTGAAATATGTTAAACCAAGTGTGGATAAAGCACATGTTGGATTTGGGATTCCTGTTACATCTAACGAGCATATATAGGCACCGCTAAAATGGATGTACCAGATAACCAAGATGGTAAAAAAAACTCAAAGCCTAAAGAAAAAATGCGGATGAGGTGGATTTGCTATTTGTGTCTGGGCTAACTATAAAGGCGCATCGATATCTTTAACCTTTGCGTCAATGGTGTATGTTACGGCAAATGGCTCTCCGGTTGTCTTGTGAAAAACTAGTGCATTTCCTGCAAAATCAAGTGAACCGGAACTTATACCTGTACCGTTAATTTCTATCGGGACATCAACCAAATCGCGAAGATGGGTAATGGCTATACTGTTGTTCCCTGGCAATACCGCGTGGTATGGCTCACCATGAGTTGAATTAGGCTTTTGTTGCAGAACATAGGTATGGAGAACTTCTACCTCTATTGGTTTACTTGCGGTAAAAGTTACTGTCCCCGAATACACCTTTCCGTCATCTCTTAGTGGGAGTGCGAATACTACCTCATGTGGTGGTTGCCCTGGATGCCTAACAGGCGCGGGTTTTGACATTGATGTATTTTGCAGTGTTATTTCCTCATGTTCTTGCTTTTGCTTTGACAAATTGGTTGTTGTTTGGTTTTCATTATTGCTGCCAGTATCAACTGACGTTTGAGCAAAAGATTGGGATAATCCTAGTATGGGTGTTCCCATAACGGCTAAAAAGGTTGTCATTAGCAATGTCTTTTTCAATTGCATTGAATTGTAATTATCAAAGATATTAAAAAGTTTTTTCAGATCATTAAACAATTAGAATAGGAATGCCTCAATGGATTTTTTGGTAAACACATGGCTTTCTACCACTTCTAAAGCCAAGAAAAACTATGAGATTGGGCCCTTATTCTGAAACCGGGGGATGGGATAAATCTGAATTACTATCTTATATAGCAAATCAGACAAACCTAAATTCTAAACACTAGACAGGTTGTTTTGCCCATTTTAT
>JBNJLU010000031.1:820-9928 GCA_050591185.1 Candidatus Nitrosocosmicus sp. | reverse complement strand
TCTGATTCGCTAATTTCTTTTATTGTGTTAATAGGATTAAGAATTGCACACAAACCAGCGGATAGAAAATTTCACTTTGGCTATCATAAAGTCGAAAGTCTAGCAGCCTTGATGGCTGCAATAGGAATGACAGTTATTGGTATAGTTATATTTTACAACTCATATCAAGCGCTGTTACACCCTCATGAAATCAATCACCCTTATATTGTCATGGCAGTATTAGCAGGAGCAAGTGCCCTATCGTTACATCGAGCGTTTCAAATGCGCATCATTGCAAACAAGTATAATTTACTTTCACTCAAAACAGATGCAAGAAACTCCATCAAAGATGGTTCAGCTTCTGTTGTAGGTTTCTTTAGCATACTTATTTCAACACAATTTGGGTTTGTCCAAATGGATGGAATAGGTGGGATGATTATAGCTCTCTATATCTTTTCTGTTTCCTACATATCGTTAAAAAGATCATCCCTTATACTTGTAGACTCATGGCAGAATCCAAAATTAACTGTAATGATTAAAAACATAATATCTGAGGAATTCAAAGATGAGAAAATCCGCATTAGAGAGGTATTGCTTCGGTCTTCAGGAATGGTTGATCAAGCGGAAATACACATGGAGGTAGATGGAAAGGAATCAGTTTCAGAGGTAGAAGAGCTCTCTTTGAAAATTCAGGAAGTGATCATTTCTAGGTTTCCATCCATTGAAAGAATTTCCGTCGTGCCTCACTCTTATTCGGGTACAGACAGCAACGCCATCGTAAAAAGGAATCTACTACGAAATATAAAGTTAAAGAAACCTTCGGCATATACAAACAAAAACAAATTAGAGTAGCGATGAATCATCAATTCTCAATTTATGTATATTTGAAAATAGAATTAGCAGTAGGTGCCTCCCTTCGTTTATTGAGACTGATGTGAAATTGATAAAGTCACCACTAATCTATGGATTGGAATGTATTATTAACAATTTTAAAGTTAATTATTAAAAAGCCTTAATCCAATGTAATATCTTTTGAAGATACAGCGGCATATTTGAAATGATCATAATTTAGTATAATTAGTGCGATAAAGGTACAATTATTTCAAAATAGTTTACAATCCATAACGATTTCAGTTGGTTGCATATGCTATTGGAAGGATTTTGACTTTTATCATAAATTGTCAAATATGAGCATCCTCACATTACGGATAATTAAAGGACATCCCTTTATAAAATAATTTTTTAACGATTTCATATTTTATGATGGGTGTAATCTGATATTCTTGTTTGCTCTTCATTTGATTTAGAAATAGGATTTTCTTCATGTTTTAATCCTATTTTCCAATCTATTTCGGTTTCATTTACTAACTTTAAAAAAGTATTGGCAGATTCAGGTCCAAATCCAGCAAAATGGTTGTTGAAAGCTATCATAATTTGATGTTCTTTTGTGCCATCATTCATTTGTATTTTATTTATATTATCAATATATTCTACAACTTCCTTATCTCTATTCTTTACAATTTTACCAAAATCATTTTCATTTATGCTTCTATCACCAATAAAGCGTATGTAAATCTGGTCTGATGTTACTATAGGAGGTGTCTTCAATTCATCTCTTACGCTCCAAGCTAACGATATTTTGCTCTCTTTAAGAAAATCATATACTTTTTCATTAAACCATGTAGATTCCCGAACCTCTAATGCATACCTATATCCACCATCCAATCTTTTAATCATATCTTTCAAAGGCTTGAAACCTTTTTCTGCGGAAAGGTAGGGTGGAAGTTGAATTAATAATATCGCAGTTTTATCTATTAGAGGCTCTAATGCATAAAAAAACGGATAAAGATATTTCGATACACCTTCAAGTTTTCTATCATGAGTTATTATTTTTGGAAATTTTAATGCAAATTTAAAATCATCCGGTGTTTTATCCTTCCACCCTTTGACTACAAATCTCGACGGGATATTGTAATATGTTGAGTCCACTTCAACAAATTTGAAGAATTTCGAGTAATATGATAGCCAGTCCCTGTTTTCCAGATTTGATGGATAAAATGTTCCTTTCCATCCCCTATAACTCCACCCTGAACAACCTACATAGAGATTCAATCGCAATATTATTTTGATAAACGATATTAAAAGAATTGTTGTCATAAAGAAATAATATATCAAATATTCTAATAGTTAACAATTTTTTTCAATTTAAATCAATAACTAAGTAAGAATATATAATATTGTTGTTGAACAAATAAAACTAATGTTCTCTCTACACATTTGACAAGAACCCTTTGTTGCCCTTTTATGTAGCAACAACAAACAGAGATGCACTGACAATAAACCCATCTTTCAATATCTTAAAACCTTGGAGTTGAACCTGAAAACAATAGATTTGTTGCAGGTCAGAATCTGGCCCAGTGTTTGTGAGTCACTACTGTAGGCCCAACATCAATGAATCACAACAGACAGGATAAGAGAGCGAGAGAGAGAGACTACATGTGTGGAATCATTGAAAAAGGAAATCTCCATCAATTGCTAAATGGATAGGAACAGACAGGATTAACCGGACCAAACTTTTAATAATGAAAGATTACTTCCGCATTTTTGCACCTAAGACCCTGCTATTGTAGAATTACACATACTTTTCCTACCACACAATCACCTTTGACATTGGATTCTTCAAAATCAAATATGGAAAATACATTATCTAATACATAAATCCTGACGCACCTATGGTTCACCAACTGGCACCCTAACAAAAAACTCTTGTTTTCCATTTTTACCTGTTCTAGGCATAAAAAGAACTAAATCCTAGAGGCAGTCAGATTAATAGGCCAATCTATATCAGGATACGCTGATATGACACTATCAAAGCAATACAATTTACCCCTAGAACACTTGTTGTTGCCAAAACAGCAGTTTCCTAATTTGGTGATGGCGGCGGCACTCCGCTAAATAAAAAAGGTTTTACAATGTTTGAAATCCCATCTTTAATCCCTTTTGAGTTGAATTTGATGGGCTTAGTTTATTTCATAACTGATTTACCAAGTTTCCTTTACGCACTATCTGATAGGTTTGGTATGAATCGACACAAGTTTATCAGTGCCTGATTCTGCGCCCCGTATTACATCAGGTTTTCCAAGAATCTGTCTCACATTTGATCCTTGGTTCGGTATATTAAATATCTCAAAGCTTTCCCTGATTGGGTCAAACCGTACAAATGCATTTGAGCCAAAATCACTAATCCACACCATATCCTTTTCATCCACATACACAGCATAGGACATAGGGTTATCTCCAGGTAGTCGCCATTCTTTCCACCCATCATCTTTGGGGTTATACATTCCGAGTTTTCCCACATTCCACTCACTTACCCAAATTTGGCCTTGAGAATCAGACCAAACCCGTCTTGCTCCTTGATCTGGAGTAGGTGGCTCAATCACTGTAGCTCCTCCATTTTGAGGGTTTATGCGAGCAATATAGCTTCCTGCAAGCGATGCAAAATATACAGTTCCATTTGGGGTTACAGATATGCCATATGGCCCAGGACCTTTGGGAGCTTCAAATATCCATTTGTCCAGTTGAAGGATATAACCTACCATAAATGCCGCTCTGACCAGTAAACCACAGTGTGCCGTTTTTATCAAAAGTTGCTGTGTTCAGATTAGCAAATGGGGAATTACCGTCCGGCAATGGAAATGTTTTTACATCCTCAGTAATGGGATCAACTCTAACTATGGCATTTAGGCCGCCATCAGTAATCCATGGGGCGCCATCTGGACCTACAATTACGCCATGAGGTGCGGACCCCGGGCCTAGGGATATATGATGAGTTTTGCCGGTTGAGGTGTCTATCTTGCCGAGTTCCCCCAGGGCTTGAGCAGTATACCATACAACATTATTATCCGAAAGAGACGGTGCGACATCATGGGGCCTGGAACCCACTGGGACTGGAAATTCTTTGAGCACCAGTCCGTTATGTAATTCCACTTCACTGGAATTATCATTTATGGTCCCCTGGTTTTTCGATGAAATAGAAATAGGGGAAGTATCCAGCAAAAAACCAGTTATCTGATAGAAAAGAGAAGATGGTGTATTGAAGGTAGCCGCTTGCTCTGCTTTAGATTCGTCCGTTTGATTTTGTTCTTGTTCTTGGTGTACAGCATAAACAGGTAAGATATCCAACTCTTGTCCTTAGTGTAGTATATATAAAAAAGAGAATAAAGCCAAAATAATCATCACTGCATATAATGATTGCATGTTTTATTCAAAAGAATCTTTTACATAGTCATTTAAAAACACATATTATATTAGGACATCTCTAGGTTTTTTTATTGTTTTATAAACATCATTATAATGAGTTAAAGATATCAGCGCCTCACAGCGGTCAGTATTTTTAAACCTGCAAGAACTCTCCAAGAGATCCATACCAAGATCCGTATTTGCAAATTACCAATTTAGACCAGACATCAATGAAATTACAAAAAAACTAGTCCATGAATAGGGGCTCATTGCGGATGAAATTAACTAAAGCGTCTAATGAATGATACTAAAAAGTATAGATAGATTACAGTTGTGATGACATCAAAAAGACATTTGAAGAATAATAAAAAACCTAACAAATAATCCATCAGAGGCATAATGGGAACTGGCAATAACGAATGGTCTACCTGATGGCACATCAGAACTACAAAAAAGCAAATCCAACGCAACCACCTTAGAATACATTAATATGTTTTAGTCCATTAACGCCGACGTCATGAAGCTGTTTGGTAGTAATTATGCAAGAGATCTAATAAATGGAAAGGGATCAGAAGATTAGTGGGCATTAGGAGAAAAATCTTTAAGTTGCAATTGATATTATAAATTATTTGAAATAAGAATTTGACATATTATTCTACAAACAACTACATCTGAAAAATAAACTAATTTTATAACTATGTTAAATAATCAAGGTTAATGGATGACATAGATGAGTCAGTAAAGAAAATGAAAAATGCAGAACAGGATATTGATGCAAAGGCAGAAACAACAAAGGACCACGCGGAAGGCAAACCGAGTTCAGAAACACTCGACAAGGCAAAAAACAAAGTAAAGGACGCCCTCACATAAATTTATTCATTTTTTATCTTTGTCACATCATAATTTTAAATAAAATACAAAATACAATTATAACACAATATTCGAAACAAATAATGTGAACAATGATGATCCACCGATTAAATTTAACAAAGTAGTTGTAATAGGACTTGGGCAACTGGGTCTTCCTGTTGCTAAATATGTCAAAGAAAAGGGCTTTGACGCTTACGGATATGACATCAACGAAAAAGCAATGGAGGTTGCCCAATCAAATTATGGCATCAAAAAAGCCAGCAACTTCAAAGATTTTGACGTTCTCATTATCTGCGTTTCGACACACAGGCCCGACGACATGTTTTCCCCACAGATCGACAGCCTTTTGTCCGTTATGGAGAAAATATCAAGGGAATCTAAGACAGGGGCACTGATATCAATCGAAAGCACAATCCCAAAAGGCACATCAAAGAAAGTGTTTGAAAAGGATAACCACAGGCTCCACGTGGTGCATGCACCGCATAGGTGGTATGCCCTAGAGGAAAGCATCCACGGGGTCAACCAATTGCGCATAATAGGCGGTGTAAGCAGCTGTTGCCTACAGCATGGCCTGAACTTTTATGATGGAAATAAAATCGGCGTCAGCGGCGGTAATGACAATGACAATGACAACAATAAGCAAAAAAAGGTTTCATTATACTCCTCATCATCACCCATAAAAACAGACATACATTCACTGCAAATACCAATGCATCCGGTGTCATCAATAGAGGTAGCCGAACTGACCAAAATAATCGAAAACTCCCACAGATACCTGCAAATCGCATTTGCAGAGGAATTGGCTCTCTATTGCAAGGCAAACAACATCAGCTTCACCGAATTGAGGCATTCCCTAAATACAAAATGGAATGTTGAGGTATTGGAGCCCAGGGATGGAATAGGCGGACACTGCTTACCCAAGGACACAAAAATGTTTGTGAATTCATCCAACACAATAAAAAGCAAAATACTGCAAGCCGCAATGGAAATAGATGAGGACTACAGGGAGTATGTCAAAAATAGGGGCTCTTGTTTATTTATGAATACTAGCACAAAATAGATTAGAAGTCGTAGATGTGTATGGCTTCAGGTTACCATCCCGGCGCCTAAAACAGGGAATTATACTAAAATATTATATTGACAGTATGCCCTCAATGGATGTTAATTGATGACTTTATCCTAAATGGTTAAATGGATCTTTGTTTTTGGATCTATTTCTTTATTCTATTGGTGTCTTTAGTCTGGCAATGTCTCGGCCAAACAATAGGTCTATTGTTCAATCAATCACCACCCTAAATCTATTTGCTCTTGCGGGTATTTTTTTTAAATAAAATGCTCGCCATATCATCCAAGCCATTGTTCCCAATATTTTAAATCCAAAGATTATTGCTACACCTTTTCTCTTGCCTACCGTAGTCATTGTTCCTCTTGTTTTATAACTGAATCTAAGAAATAGAGTATGTCTATTTGTTAAATCCTGTTTTATCATTGAGACAAGGTTGCTGCCGGCAATCTTGACAATTATTTAGACATTGGCAACAATAGATCCTAGTCGTCAAACCCTTCAGTCCTATCTTTGATATCCTGTATAGTTCTTTCGTTCTTTCTACAGTACTTTTCTCTCTCATTGATAAGAAAAGAATGTATATTATGCATTAGATTTAAGAGTCGACACGCTTGTGGACACCACGTACCGGGTGATTTCCATAATCATAGACCAGATTTAACAGATCAAGAGATGCACTGTTTCTTTTTATAATCATAATTGAAATAGCATATCTTCGAGCTATAGGCTGAGTCAAGTTAATCGGGACAAATTACCATAGAGTTACTATACATAATCCGGTCTTCTAAAGTGAATATTGATTATACATCACTACTAAACTACCGCTGGTGTGACGCCATTATAGAATTTTTTTTAAAATTAAAGGAATATTGTCAATTTCTCCTTCAGATGTTATATTGATAGGATTAAGTCCTTGGCTTTTCAATAACTGTGAGCTATTTTTGGAAAGTATAAATTCTACAAAATAAATTGCACCGTCTATATTTCTAACAGTCTTTGGCATAGTGATTGAGAATTCGATTGGCTCTCCATAAACTACTCTATGATCGGATTGCAACGTATAATTTGCACGTTTGTAAAAATCAGAATATGTAGGATCGCCAAGATTAATATCCTTGGGTAGGACAATATATGATAGTCCTCTAGATATCGCCTCATGCTTGTACGCAATTACTGCATCTAACTGACCCGTTTCTAAAACGGTATTTATAGTTTCTTCGGGAAAGATCTGTTTTAGATTCCTATCCTCTCCAAATACTCTATCTTTAATAGATGAATCATTGTAATAGATATTTGCTAATTTAACAGTGATGATTCCATAGTATCCCTTTGGATCAAGTTCAGGATCTGTCCTTCTGAATTTGAATCCATCTTGAGAAACAACATCATATCAAGGTATTTCACCCTTTCTTGTTTTTTCTAAATCACTAAAATGAGGGCTATTTGGCGAGTAAGATATTAGGATTTCAGCTGAGCCAAACTTTAAAAGCCAATCTACTAGTGGTGGAGTAGTGTTCATCAACGTCATCATGGGAACTGTATCTGCACTAACAAACACATCAGGTGTCCTAAATCCATCTTTAATCAAATTTACTACTTGAACAGATCCTTTACCCTCTCCCAGATACGTGTAACCAGATTCAATATTAAAGGCGGGTCCTATCGCATCTTCAAATATTTTTGTAAGAGATCCAGCATATATTAGAGACTTTGGTCTGATTATCGGTAGTAGCAGCCGTGGTTCCTTTGACAATCAAAAGTTCACTTATCGTACATAAAGAAAATATGCCGATTAAAACAAGAAATACAAAGACGCCATGTATATTTTTGGTATTTGATAAATTGTTAAGAATCAATTATTCCAGTTTAGATACTAGTCTAATTAAACTTGAATGTGGATAATATTATAATTATCATAATAAGACAAATTAACTATGAATAACTTGTTTCCTACTTATCAAAATAAGAATCTAGGGGAAAAATATCTAGATCGAGCTCATCCAAATGTAAACACAAAAGATTGAAGACCTTTTCCTTTTATGTCGATTAAAAGGGAGTGGCTACTGTCGCTGTATGACTTGTGGTTTACTATGTTATACAACCTGGGCTCGTTGACAACGAATTTACCATTATTTCCTACATCAATTCCTCTGGATTGGTTAGATACTAATGAATGGTCATCATAAATCGTTAATTGACTTTGACTTTTATCTTTATCATTGCCATTAACACCAGCTACCAAGTTAACAGATTTTGAAGAATAGTTTAGTAAAATACGACCAGTATCACTTTGTAATTCTATATTATCTGGATTATTTTTCCATTGTCCTTCTAAATATATGGTATTGGGTTTAATACTTGAAGTTAAGTTGGATGATGATGATGACAATGGCAGGGAATAATTCAAAATCTGACCAAGATGAAATCCTTCTGGATTTCCTAATGCTGAGCGAGATGATTGATTTCCAAAATATGACTCGGATGTTTTGATTTTTGTAAAGTCTACAGGTTGTACGAGAAAACTACTGATGTTGTTTGATAGATTATTTATAGTTTCATTATTGCCATTATCGTACGAGATAGTTTTGTTATTGTTATAATCTGTATTTTTTATATCATTGTCAGCATTTCTTGCTTTTAATAGAGACTGGATGACTTTTTCAGTATGGTCATAATCACCTTCACCAATCTTATCGTATCTTATATACCCTTGAGCATCTACAAGATACATTCTAGGCCAATAGTTGTTCTCATATGCATTCCAAGTACCACGTACATTATCCAGAAGGACAGGATAGTTTATTCCATATCTTTGAACTGCAGATTTTACGTTTTCAATATTTTTTTCAAATTCAAATTCTGGAGTATGGACTCCAACTATCACTAATCCATCATCAGAATATTTTGCCTCCCAATCTAGAAGATGTGGAAGTGTCCTTAACACATTAATA
>JBNJLU010000031.1:0-810 GCA_050591185.1 Candidatus Nitrosocosmicus sp. | reverse complement strand
CCCTTTCAATGAGGTTACGGATATTGATTGATTATCATAACCGGTGTTTATACTTCCTTCAATTTTGTAAAATTCAGGTGCCTTTTTGTTTTCTAACAGGTTACCATTACTTATCCTATTATCACTACTTGTAGCATTTGTAGTAATTTTTTGGATATTTTCATCTTTGTCTCCACCTACAAATGAATTGTCGAGTATATTAACAGAGGCGTAACTGGAGATAGATGATGTTGGTAAATAACCAACAATCAATATTACTGTTATAATCCCAATCATAATGACAAAATTATTCTTTATGTTCACTAGCTTATCTAATCTTATTAAGTTTCATTGTTATATAGAGTTATTTTGAAAATTTTGATCAACAGTATTTTAAGATACTTAACAAGCAAATATTAGATCTCTTGCTTAATTAGCCAAAACAGCTTTATTTCCATATATCGGATGTAAAAATGTCCTTTCCTTTTTGCGGTCCTACGATAGACTATCCAGAAAACCAATCCTTTTCAAATCTTTCACAGGTCTTTCAGTCAAACAGTTTGATGACATTTATCAGGAGATAGAAGCAAAATATTCAAAACACGAGATAAAACGTCTTTCTACCAGTAAAGATAGAAGAAGAGAAAGAGCAGTGGGTGCAGGTAGGTAGACACTTCAAACTGGATGTCAAAGATAGGTTTCTCTTGGTATTGGTTTACTATCGTATTTACATTGCTTTGTTGCCTAACTCAACCTATTTAGCTGGATTGAATAAATTGGTTCTTTGTGATAGACTGGCCTGCTTATAACTGCTCATTAGTTAGACGTGGT
>JBNJLU010000030.1:0-9981 GCA_050591185.1 Candidatus Nitrosocosmicus sp. | reverse complement strand
CATTCGTACAAAGGCGGCACAGGTAAAACCACCATTGCTGCAAATACTGCGGCATTGCTTGCAGAAACAGGAAAAAAAGTTGCCCTCATAGATTTAGATATATACGCTCCAAGCTTACACAATTACTTTAAGATAACCCCAAAAAAATGGATAAATGACTTTTTAGATAACAATGCAGATGTTGAAGAAACGATAATAGACGTGACAGAGTCTATATGTAATGGGAAGTCACTGTCAGGCAAGATTTATGCAGGATTTTCAAATCCTAACAGGGATGCCATATTTAAGTTTGAAATTAGCAATGGATCCGAATACTGGAAAAAACAATTTAGAAAATTAGTCTTTTTAAGGGAGCAAATTATAACAAAGATGGATATCGACTATATAATAATAGACACCAGTCCAGGTATCAGGCATTGGTCCATAAACGCCCTATCTATAGCGGATAAATTAATACTCACCATGAAAATGGATGACTTGGACATAGAGGGAACAAAAAAACTACTAAATGAAATCTATACAACATTCGTAAAATTCGGAGCTATTACATACATATTACTTAACAGAATATCAGGGTATTGCGTGCCTGTAACACTAATTAATTCTCCAGAAGCTAAAACTAATCCAGCACACACATATTTTAAGCAAATAGACAGCAATAATAAATTAGAAATGCAGAATCCACAAAATGTTCTAGAAGGATTAGAAGAAGTGACAGGTATAAAATACCTTACACCTTTGCCTTGTTATTGCGACATTCAATTCAGCGCTAGAGAATTTTTAACAGTAGTTAACAATCCAAATCACCCTTTTTCAAAAAATTTGCAACATATAATCAATGAGATAATAAAAGAATAAATAATTAACAGAACACAATTACAATATTAATTTTAAATTAGAGACTTGCATATAAAAATCAATCCAAGATGAATAGAAAAAGAAAAGATACTGGAAATAACAATAACAACAAAAATAATTCAAATACGAAAGAAGAAAATAATAATACTAGTTATTTCGCTAAAGGCAGAAGAAAAAGAAAACAATATATGAAAATAATAATTCCTGCAATTGTAGGTATTATTGCAATTACCATAGTATTAGCTATATTATTTCCAAGAAATGACGTTTCAGCCACATACGGAACATTAGGATCCGCTCACGAACATGCGGCACTTTTAGTTAATTTAAATGGAACAAAAATTGATTTTGCCCAACAAAAATACATGGTAAGATCTAATTATATACACATGGAAAGTTATAATGGCACTCTAGATGGGACAACCCTACATAAACATGCTACAAAGGTTCCAATCGGAGAATTTGTAAAGAGCCTTAGAATGGATATATCAAACGGTTGCTTCATAACCGATGAAAATAAGCGCTTTTGTGATAGTGAAAATTCAAAATTAAGATTTTATGTGAATGGGAATCAGACTAACGACATAATGGGTTATGTGTTAAATGATGATGACAGGATTTTGGTGACATATGGGAATCAAAGCTCAAGCGAAATAAAAAATGAGTTACAAGAACTAAATAATATAAAAATAAACAAATTATAATTTTTTTGAATTTAAAACTAGCCCCCTATTATTTAAACCAAACTTTATGAGCCTTTAGATTTATTTCCATCTTGAAACGCAATTTATTTCATGTCTGAATCTATTTTACATGTGGCCCTATCCAAATTTTTGCGAATCTTTGATAAATTATAAACTTTCTATGCATTTGTTAGCATAAACGTAAATATTTAATTATTGCCATTAATTTAAACAGGTCATTTTGTTTTTGCCATTTGATATTGAAAAGTACAATTATGATACTCTTAATTGATATTATTTTTTTAATACAATACTTTGGATAAGAAAATCAAATATTCACTTATTGTATATAATTAGCAACCAAAACTCATTATAAATATGTATATAAATTGAAATATAATTAAACATTAGCTTAAAAAAATGTTATATTAATCACATCATGGAATTATAACATACTACAAGACAAACAAGTGATTTAAATTCAAATAAATTTCATTTTATTATCAAATATCTAAAACAAGCTAATTGACATCCTTAGGCATTGAAATTAGGTTCAACTTTTTAGGAAATTACTTGTCACACCCTACAAATTAGTGATTTGAATGATTTGAATAAGAATGTAAAACCTATGGGAACAACCATCATTCTAAAAAGAAGAAATATTTCCCCATTCCCCCCCCCCAAGAACCCAAGTACATTTTAACATTAGAATAGCCAAGTTTTTTCAGGACAAGATATGTATTTGCTGCTTTGTAACCACCTTGACAATATGTAATGACTTCTTTATCCATAGGAATGAAGGAATATAGTTGAAAAAGTTTTTCATGATCTTTAAATTTTTCATTTTCAAGATTATTAATCCAGTCAATGTTAATGGCGTATGGAATATGTCCTCGTCTTGATGCCCTTACGACCAATCCATCATACTCCATTTTGGATCTGCAATCAATAATAACTACATCATTTGTATTTTTCTCAATTTTGTTTTTGACATATTCCGCATCCGCTAATACATCCTTATTTATATTAAACACACTTTCGGATGATATGAATGGATTAGTTGTTGTTTCAACCGGGTAATTTGATTTTAACCAATTTTCAAAACCACCATCTAATATATACACATCCTCATGAGAAAAATAATTTAATAACCAAATACCTCTTGATGCTGAAGAACCCGATACACCATCATAAAAAACTACAATACTTTGTGGGTTAACACCCAAATAATTTAACAATATTTTCATTTGTCTATTGAACTGAACAATACCTTCCTTAGAGGCATCAAACCAATGAAAATTCATCAAGTCAATGTTAATGGCGTATGGAATATGTCCCTTATTATAATCTGAAAAAGGTCTTGTGTCCACAAGAAGTAAATTTGGATTTTGAGTATCAATCAGACGACACAAATAGTCACCATTCACAATGGTGTCCAAAGTCAAAGTTAGCATAATTAAAGCAAGCCAATAGATAATGCTTTCCCATAATAAAAACAATGTTTGAAAAAGGTTTTAATAAAAAGTGATAAAATAATTCAAGTATATCAAATGGTAAGAAAAGCAGCAAAGTCAAAATCGGAAGAAAACGGCCTCCCAGAATGGGCAGAAAATGAAATAAAAGGTGCAAATTTTCAAGAATACAACGTCATCAATAGAACAGGCTATTTCCTAGATATTAACGAACAGAAAAAAAAAGCAGATATTCAATTGTACGAAGCACTACCTGACGGCAGGACTATAATTGAAGAAATAGAAATATCAGATAAATCAAACAATAGTGATTTTATGAAAGGTTTTGTATATGAATACAATATAAAAATTTCAAAATCAGCGCTGAGTGAACATTTAGTAGAATTGTTAAAGACAAAATACCAACTCGATATAGATGAGATTTACAAGTTTGATTTAGAAAACGCACAAATGATGAATGTAGAATCAGACAACATACCAAATATTCCGGATGAAGAAGACGATGAAAAATAAGTAAAATCAAAGGCAGGTTTTTATTAATTGTTTATTCATATAGAACATACTATAACGGGAAGTATTATTGATGGATTAAGAACTAGGACCATAAAAAATGGCAAAAGCATCCGAATGCAATAGGATTTTTAAACGGTATATTCTTTTTTCATAGAATTTGCAAAAGATCATGCGTAAAAACATCACATCAGCAAATTCAAGGTGATAAATCCCTATATACTAAATTCTCTTATTCTCAATATAATATATTTTAGAATAATACAGTAGTTTTTAAATATACTTTGCCAGTCAATAGATAACTAATAGTTATCTTGAAGCTTTTTTTTTAACGTACAAATAGAAATTAAATTTTTGATCATTGTTGTCTTTTATTGCAATTAATAAGACCGGATAATTTGGGTTATTTTAAAATAAATACAGCAAGCCAACCTAAATTTTATAATCACAAGTAATGAATTACCAATACTACCCAATGTCCTAAGTTATAGATATTATAATTTGTCTTTTAACGAGTCAAACAGCATATTTTACCAAACACACAAAAAGCAGATTACTAATAAAAGTATAAAGTAACATCTCAAAAACTAACAAGTGTAGAGTGTGAGGAAGGCTTGGAATAACTTTTTCCTAAAGCTAATTTCATCAATGCAATCCACATTATAATTAAAGGGATATGGTATGAAGCTATACGCCAAGCAATTATCACATTCAATTGGCTATCACTGATAATATTTCCAAGTTGGGAAAAATCATTTAAGTGATTGATATATCCCCAAAGACCTAACTCTGTCAAACCAGATCCCCCTATTGTAATAGGCAAAGTTCCCAAAATAGTAGATGACGAAGTAGCCATAAAAGAGGAAAATAAACCAATATCACTGTTTATGGAATGAGTCAAAACAAGAAAAGAAAGACCTTGGAAAATAAACGCTAATAAAGTAATTCCTATTCCAATTGAAAATATTTTCACAGATTTGGATGAACCGAAATTCTCTCTACTCATCATGCATAAATCATCTAATGCTTTGTTTACTGAATTAATTCCACGCAAAGCCTTTTCTTCAGATACAAATCTCTCAGATAACTTTAATGAAAATGATGGCAATCTAATATTTTTTTTTGAAGAATAAATCAACAAAAAAAACCAAAAGCAAAAAGTTGGAAGGGCAATTAAAATCAATAAAATGCCGATAAAGATAGCACCCGTAATAAGTGCATGAAAGCCGGCTATAAATGCCAATATCGTGCCAACAAAAACATCTGCTATAATTTCCATAGTAGTAACCCAAGCAGCTTTTCCTGCGGGAACTTTATTTTTTGTTAAAAATGCAATTCTCACAATTTCACCTCCCACATAAGATGGTGTAGTTTGAGTTACGAATTCGCCTGCCAACCTAGCATAAATTATTTTCCAAAACGAGCTTACACCGTCTCCTATAAATTTTCGTACAAAATAATAAAACCTAACCGCTTGGAGAAGGATCCTTGCTATTGTTGCAATAAACGACAATAAAAAGGGAAAAATTCCAACGGAAGATATATCATTAAGTGATACTGGGGTAAATACAAACATTAGAATTATAGGTACTATACTTGCGACAATGGAAAGTAACCGCCAATTCAACTTATAACAGTCAGTTCAAATAAAGCAATATAATAATCATACAAATACAACAGTAAAATTACAATAAGGTATAAAATTATTTCACATGTATGCTATTTTTGTTACAGGTACTGCCGGCTCGGGAAAATCACTATTAACATCCAATCTTTTAGAATGGTATAACAGCAATGACATTTCGCCAATATCAATAAATTTAGACCCAGGTGTAGCTAATTTACCCTACAATCCAGATGTTGATGTGAGAGATTTTATTGACATTTATTCAATTATGGAAAATTATAATTTAGGGCCAAATGGATCCCTGATATTAGCAAACGATCTAATATCCACCAAATTAAGCGAAATACAGCAACAGGTAGATGAGCTGAATCCAGACTATGTCATTGTAGACACACCGGGGCAAATAGAATTGTTTGCTTTTAGGTCCAGTGGGCCATATTTTGTATCAAATTTTTTTTCAGATAACAAAGTAACTCTTTTTACTATTGATGGAACTTTGGCTGAATCACCTATCAATTACGTATCGTTAATGTTTTTGTCCCAATCAGTAAAATTGCGATTGAATACTCCCCAAATTAATGTCCTGACCAAAAGAGATAAAATAATAGACAAACTAAAAGAGGTTTTAGACTGGTCCAATTCCATTTCATCGTTACAAGACTCCCTTGACAAAGAAAAAAACTTTGAGCAATCTTTACTTAGCAAGGACTTGATACAGACATTGCTCAGAAGCGGAAACATAACAAATCCTATTGCAATATCAAACATAACAATGAATGGAATGATAAATTTATCTGCAGCCCTTTCACGAATATTTACACATGGAGAAGAAGAAAAAAACAACCAATAGAATGTGAGACTAACATGGGAAAAACAAATAATACAAATGAAACAGAATATCGCGAATGCATAGCAAGTGCACCGTCATCTACAGCAAACCTAGGTCCGGGTTATGACGTTTTCGGTTTAGGATTAGATGCATTAGAAGATCTTGTTTATCTAAAGTTAATAAAAAAATCAGAAAGCAATTCAGACAACATAAAGATAAAAATAAAAGGAGAAGGGAGCAAAAGTATTCCACTTGATCCCGATCAAAACTCATCAGGAAAAGTGGCAAGAAGGATTATTGAAGATTATAAACTACATAGATATGATTTTATAATTGAAATTGAAAAAAATATTCCTCCAGGATACGGAATGGGAAGTAGTGCTGCTTCAGCTGTTGCCACAGCTGTTGCATTTAATAAAATTTTCAAGTTGGATATAAACGATGCAGAATTATTAGATTATGCTGCAGAAGGGGAAATAGCAAGTGCAGGTGTAAAACACTATGATAACATTGCCGGATCATTTTTTGGGGATTTTGTAATAGTAAGAAGCCCTCCAAAACTAGAATTTATAAAAATAAAATCGCCAAAAGATTTGACTTTGGTTGTTTGCGTCCCATTGATAGGTGTTCCTAAAATGAAAACAGAAGCGGCAAGAAAAGCACTTCCTCAAGAAGTCCCTCTAAAAAAAATGGTGCAAAATCTTTCAAACGCATGTACAATTGTTGCGGGTTTTTTCAATCAAGACATTCAAATGATATGCAATGGTATCGACGATTGTATAATAGAGCCTGCAAGGCAAAAACTGATACCAGGATTTGAGCAAGTAAAAGAAAGATCTCTCAAAGCAGGTGCATTAGCATTCGCTATTAGTGGCGCAGGCCCATCCACAATTGCATTTTTGAATTCGAAAAGCAAAGGGTCTGAAGTATCAAACACCATGAAAGAAACATATGGAAAATTGAATATCGGATGTAAAACTTTTATATGCAACCCGAGTTCAGGAGCAAAAATAATCTCAATAAAATAGATGATAGAAAAGTTATCTTTTACTTTTATTAAGAAATGCAGACATCATCTTTTGCCTATCTTCATGAGCAAAACATAGCGCCCAGCCGTAAATCTCCAATCGTAATCCTGTGTCGATATCTGTATCCATGCCTTTATTTATCAGCATTTTACTAATTTTTATTGCATTAAAGCTATTTTTAGTGATTTCTTTAGCTAATGACACAGAATGCTCTAAAAGTTTATTGTTAAGGATTTTTGAGAGAGCCATATTTTTTTCCTTCTCACTCTTTTGATCTAGAGATGAATCTAATTGTGATTTATCCTCATTGGTAAGTGAAACAACCTTATTGACAAGGCCTATGCTTTCAGCTTCTGGAGCAGAGATCATCTTTCCTGTAAAAATCATTTCTTTAGCCTTTGCAGGACCTATTATTCTCAACAATCGTTGGGTCCCTCCCCATCCGGGGGGAATTCCGATTGTAACTTCAGGTTGGCCCATTTTAGCATTTTCAGAAGCTATCCTTAGATCACAGACTAAGGCAAGTTCGCAGCCCCCACCAAGAGCAAAACCATTTATAGCAGCAATTACAGGTTTTTCCATTTTTTCAATCTTGTTTAACATAGATTGCGCAGAGGACGCATATTTTTCAGCAGTAACAGCATCGATATCGACCATATACGAAATATCGGCTCCAGCACAAAAAGATCGTTCACCTGAACCAGTAATAATCAATACCTTTATTCCCTGATCAACAGAAATTAAATCTATTGCTCGAGATAATTCAGATAAAACATCTAAATTCATTGCATTGAGTGCTTCGGGTCTATGTATTTTTAAAACAGCAACATCATTCTGTAGGTCTATTTGCACGTACTTCATAGAAGACATAATCAAATTTCAACTATTCTTTAAATTAAATCTTATTAAGAAATAGTTAATTATCAGGGGTGTCAAAAGTATCTTTTTGTAATTTCCATAAAAGTTCAAAAAGATTAACATAACTTTCAGGAGTAGGTTCATTTGGATTTACATTATTTTTCCTCATATCTATTACAACCTTTTTCAAGGTATCAAAAACAAATGTATCTTGTATCATTTTAATAAAAAGATCTTTTTCAAAAGGTTTTTGAAGGATTTCTATGAAACATTTCAAGCTTTCCATGTATTCGTTAAAAATTTTTTGAGGCCATGCAGAAGCAAATATTATTCTTTGATCTCTATTTAAACGCAATACTTCTTTTGCTACATATAAACCATTTTTAGTAGACAGAGAAGTATCTTTTTTTGGCGGTAGATCATAATCTAATACAATTAAATCAAAACTATTGAGATTAGCAGAATTTTGCTTTAGTGAGTTGTGATATTCATAAAGGCCATCTTCAACAGTCCTGGCAATAACATAATCGTAATCAAATTCTTTAAGCCAAATAGAATACAAATAGCATATATCAGCATCGTCTTCAATAATTAAAACATTCATAAATTAAATAAAAATTACAAATAGAAAAATTTTCTGATTAAAATATATTAAAACCTAAGTAGTATGCTCTTTCTTAATAATTTTTACAATCGAGTCTAATAGAATGGGTTTATATATGAACTGATCGTACTGTATGCCTTTATCGAAGAACACATCTATTGCGTCTTTATTTATTTTGTTAGATGTTATAAAATAGCCTTTGATATCATTATCGCGTTTTTTCAATTCATCATACAGATCAAACCCATCAAAACCTCCAATATCAATACCTAAAAAAACCAAAGAATATTTACCAGAGACGAAATGTTCAGTAGCATTTAGGGGATCTTCATTATAATCTAAATCATAACCTAATTCTTGAATTCTATTTTTAATTAGGTGTAGGTTTTCTGAAGACTCGTCTATAAGTAATATTCTATTATTATATAAGGTATTTCCTACGGGCTGAGAAGACGATTTATGATTCGATATAGGGAGATCTACGATAAACTCCAAACCTATGTCAGGGGATCTATTTTTTATATCGATAGTTCCACCATGAATATCAAATAGTTTTTTAGAAATAAACAAGCCTAAACCAGTTCCCCCAATCGATTTTGTGAAAAATTTTGTAAATAGCTGATTGAGATCTTTTATTTGCATCATATGTCCTTCATCTTCAATAGTTATAGTAACACGGGAGGCATTTTTTTGAGACAAATTAACTATTATTTCCTGGCCGTGATTATTTTTTGTGAAAAAATATGAATTATTTAACAAATTATCAAATGCTTGTGAAATTAGAGATTTATCGGCTTCAATCAATAAACCGGGCTTGCCATAATAAATGAATTTAATACCAACGGATTCTCTAACAGATAAGTCCTGATATTCGCTAATAAGATCAGATAAAATATTGTCAATGTCAAAAAATTCTTTGTTGATCCTTATTGAATTTGTTTCGATTCTAGAAATATCCAATATATCATTTGCGATGTCTCTTAGCTTTTCGCCATTTCTAATTATTATATCAATATATTCCAGTATGGCCGAATCTTTTATTTTTGACTTTAAAATTTTAGAAAATCCTATTATGGGTAAAATAGGATTCCGTAATTGATGAGAGGCGATATCTATAAAATCTTGCTGGAATATATTGCGTTTTTCCAATGATTTGTTTTTTTCTACAGCATACCAGAGAAAATCATATACAATTGAGAAAAAACAGACCAATTCATTAAATATAATGTTATACAAATTACAATTAAATGTTTTTTTAGATTCATCATAATTTATTTTGAAAAGATATATTATTTTTTTGTTAATGGTGATTGTTATCAAATTTTCTTGCTGTTCCGAAAAAGATGAAATACTATTAACACAGACATTACTAATTGGTGAAAATAAGTCATAAATTGAATCAAATTGATTATCATCACATACTGCCAAGATACGAACGTTAGATAAAAAATTTTTAGAAATTAATTTCAATGAATTGTGAAATGAACTATTTTTTAGGAATAGAAAAGAGGA
>JBNJLU010000029.1:0-10084 GCA_050591185.1 Candidatus Nitrosocosmicus sp. | reverse complement strand
ATTCGGAAAACTAAATGTGGATGACAATCCAAACACATCCAACATACTTGGGATACAAAGCATTCCTACAATTGTCGTATTTAAAAATGGTCAAGCAGTAGACAGGATTATAGGTGCAATGACAAAATCACAGCTGATCTCCAGGATTTCCCCACATATTTGAAAAACGGCTAAACCAAAATTCAAAAGGATTCTATAAAGAAAATTTCAACTAAATGTATCGTTATTTTTATTTTAGGATTAAAACAGGTAGTTATCCTATTTGTATGTTTATTCAAAATAGAAAATAGAGTTTTATTTAATATATCTATCCATATGAAAAGAATCAGTTCTCTAAAAAACAATAATTTTCAAAAAAAATAATATCATTGTGCTAGATATAGTTCCGAGGCTTAATATCTTTAAGTATTTCTCATAAAGTTTAGTTTTCTCCAGGTTTATCTTTTTTCTTTTATATGTTTTATAGGGGCGAGAAAGTCTTATTTCCAAATAACTCAGGATAAACGGAATAAAAGACAACAACAAAGCAGAATCCGCAATAGAGTTAGTCTGAATAACAAATCCAGCAGCAAAAGGTAACATACCCCATGAAATAGAAAACCAAAAATCCCTATGGAAAAAACCATTGAGTATTTCAAAATTATAAGCAAATAAGAAAAAACTCTCAAGAATGCAGATTATTAAAAGCAAGGGAGTAAAATAAACTATATAATAAAATGCCAATAGATAAGAAAAAAACAAACAAATCATTATCAGAAACCAACTTTGTTTTTTAGAAAACAACATTCCCCAAGGCTTTATCATTTTAGATCCAATATTGTCCGCAAGATGCGCAGCAATTCCCAATGAAACAAAATAAATCACAGAAATAGCAAACAGTCTCTCCATATTCACATAATGAGACATCAATCCACCTAAAACGACAAATGATACGCACATTCCGGTATACGGTAAAAACAACATACCGATGAAAATTCTAA
Organism: Candidatus Nitrosocosmicus sp.; assembly: GCA_050591185.1. GTDB lineage: Archaea > Thermoproteota > Nitrososphaeria > Nitrososphaerales > Nitrososphaeraceae > Nitrosocosmicus. Next base: position 9,104 of record JBNJLU010000029.1, on the reverse strand, counting down.
ATTTAACAGGGCCAAATTTCGGAACATACCACTCATTAATTCTAGAGTCGTTGTTCATGGTTTTTTTGCCGACATTATTGCAGATGTTTCAAATGTAAGAGACTCGGATGTAATATTTGTAAATCCTTTGTTGAATAAAATTTCGGGCAAGGTGTTATACCAACCAGATGTCACGATAAAGGAGTCCAGTTTATTAAAAACATCATTCCAGCTTTTTAGATACCTGCCTGCCTGCTTAAGTATCTTAAAGTAAAATTTCCATAGTTTACGAAAAGCTGTCCTATTGGGAAAAATAAAATCATGAAAGATAACTTTACCCCCACCTTTTAGTACCCGAAAGCACTCATCAACAAGATGAATCAAATTGGCATATTTAGGCAGATATGAGCTAACAACATAATCAAAATAATTGTTTTTAAAAGGTAAAACTTCGGCTATCCCGTTAATACAAAATAATTCACGTCTCTTTTTTTTCAATACTTTAAGATACCCATAAGTTAAATCCACTCCAAAGGTATCATTTCCGTTGTCCTGCAATAATGATGAGAGAATTCCCGTACCACAAGCTAAATCCAAAACTAATCCTTTTGTGGGCACCATTTTAAGGATTTTTTTCTTCCAATGATGATCTTGACCAAACGTTGTGAATTTAACTATATTATCATAACTGGAGGCATTAAGTTCGTTGAAAAACCCTTTGGCATACAAATATCCATTCTCCTTCTCCATGGCCAATAGTAATTACATAGTTTAAAATAAAAATTTTTAACCTCATGATATTTTATTTTAAGAAAAACCAACATGTTCAATATATTTATTGGTGTCAAATACCAAAATCATTTTTACTAAATAATAGATAAACCTGTTTTTATGCACAATTAACTTTTTTATTTGACATGCATGTTATCCCTATATACACTCATAGAAAAAGACCAAAAAACATTCAAGATAATTCAGAGGATAAAGATGTATCCATTTTAGAAATTTTTTAGGTCAAATATTGTCATAATTGTTGTTGTCAAGGCATATTCCCATAGTAATCAATATAAATTTGATATCTAACTTTTTTTTATAGTTTTTATTGTCTATAAAATTTAATTGCAAGCATATAACATATATCAATAGAATGGGACGCTGGGATGACGATAGACAGCCTAGAAGGGACGAAGATAGACGGCCTAGAAAAAACAGAAACTTGCCAAAATTAATCAAAAAAATAATTTACCTTGGCTTCATCATAGTAGCTGTGGTGGTATTAGCCGTGTTTATACCCAGAGCTGGTTTAAACATAGAAGTAATTCACCGAACAGGGGACATAGAGACCATAAGCACTAAAATAAGCAACAATAACTTCTATTCCCTACAGAATGTCACAATCCAATTTGACAGTGGAAAAGTACAGGGAATTGGGGATCTTGGCCCTTTTGCCACCATAATGATTTCACCGGAAACTCAAAACATCAATTTTGAAAGGATAACTGTAAAAGCCAATAATGGTCAAATAGAATCAATTAAAAACAGATAGAGGTATTTAATTTGTTTATTTTTAAATTCGCATCTTTTTGTATACCAATATTTACCTCCAGATGATGTAGCATCTCTGTGGCAATAACACACTAAAAGTAATAGAAGAATAAGTGTAGTCTCTTCATAGGAATTTCCATTTTATTTTAGACCCATCTCAAGGACAAATAATGAGCACCATGACAATGACAAAATACATTTTGTATAATAGCATATATTGTTTACACATTTAGATATCAATATCAATTATAGTTAAGACATGCAATAGATACATCCCCCCAATCATAAAAAAGCAACACCTTTTGCCCTATTTACACAATGGAAATAACAAAAAAAACATTTAGAAAAGGAAAAACATCGGCCATCATAAAAAACAGAAAATTAAATGTTTTATTGTATGTAGCATAGTCCATAATTCTGTTTGTATCTTAATAGATTCTACCATTACAAATAATATCACTTGTTATGTCAAATCAACATTATTCATCAAGATATTTTAGGGGATTTTTTGTTTAGAAGTATTTATCAGTATAATTTGCACATTGTTACTTTATGATAAATTCGCGTCATTGAATTAATTGCAGATATAGTAAATAACAAGCTTTATCAATATGATCATATGAGTGATTTTGCGTATTTTAGGTTTGTAAGTCTCAACCTTTTAACCGATGACGAAAAAAAAGACAAAGACGAAATTATTGCAATTACAGAAGAAGTTTTGGACGCAAAGGGTCTGGAATGCGATGCAACAATTTCAAAAGTTTCAGAGGAGACTTTAAAGGAAATACTTGATAGTGTAAGGCAAATTCGCAAAAGGAAGAGGAAAAAAGATAAAGCAGTAGAGATATCAATAGAAAATCAGAGTGAGTAACAAATATCCATTTTGGCCATTTTATAGTGGTCTAGGCTTTGCATTATTTGGGGTGCTGTTAATTGTATTAAAAGTAAATATCAGAATATCTTTTGTTTTTTTCATTATTGCCTTATTCTTTCTGGTAGTCTGGGTATACTTAATTCTCCGAATCGACATTAAAAAAAACAGGAAACAAGGTCAGGTGTGCACATGCTCTATTTGTGATCACAAACAATCGGACAGGTGTATTCAGGAAAAATGCCCATGCTGTGTTAGTATGAAAGGAAATGAGGTTGGAGGTCACTCTAATAATTCTCTTCAATAACCACTACCCACTATTTTACAACTAAAAGATAAAAAATCAGCCATTGTTTTTTTTCTGAATAATATTCTCTGCAGTCAGCAGGGGGCTTTATAATAAAACCCATAGCATATTTTTGCATTAACTTCTGCAATCACAGAAGGAATATCGCTTTAATCCGTTTATAGTGATGTTAGCCTACACACATGTTACTGAAAGGTCTTTACAAGTTTCTGTTATCAATATCGTAGGTATATAGGTAGTATTAACACTTGGCCTTTCTAGAAAATTAGACGTCAATTCATTATCATATGCGTTGGTAAATCTGCGATGACCCATGGTGAAACAACCCTAAAATTTTGTATGACAGGTCATTGTACACAATATCCAACAAATTAACTATCCACCACCTAAAACATTAGAATACCAAAAACAAATAAACAAAATAACATAAAAAATTGACAACACGATCAAATCGATCTTTTCTTTTTGAAAACAACATAACGCATAAAATAACAGTTAAAGTAATATCTTTTTTGCTATATTTGAAGTATTGCCCATGGCAACAGACGCATTTACGCCAAGAATAAAAATAGAACAAGTTATATCATTTAGCGATTCAGTGTTTGCATTTGCAATTACTCTGATGGCTTTATCCATCAATATACCTGATTTGACGCCCAATCTCACTCAATCCCAACTTATTCAAAAACTAATTGACATGTACCCCCAATTTGAGAGCTATCTTATCAGTTTTTTTGTTATTTCCATATTCTGGATTTCATACCACCAGGTATTCAATTACATAAAGAATTCAACCATTTCCATGGTATACTTAAATTTATTGTTTCTTTTGTTAATAACAATTTTATCTATATCCACATCCCTAGTCATTGTTTTTGGTAATTACCAAATATCCTACATCCTATACTCATGTGTTGTAATTATGACCAGCTTATTGCTTACACTTATCTGGTGGCATTCAACAAAGGAATGGAAACTGGTCGACAAAAACCTTCATCCAATGTTTATAAAAGGTGTTATGACAAATCTTGTTACAATACCGCTAGTTTTCCTTTTATCCATAATAATATCATTTGTAAACTTGGATATGGCCCAATACTTTTGGTTAGTAATTGCACTCACTACTATTGTAATTAGACGCAAATACAAACACTAATTGCCATTTATGGCATATTGCCATTTAACGACAACAATGAAAACATTTAGTTGATGTTTACTAATTGCTAAAGCACTACACACCATAACATGCCTTTACTAAAAACCTAAAGGGAATAAAGACATTAAAACACAAAACAGCGCTATGAACAAAATATCCGATTATGCAGGTCAGTCCATAAGACACATATCCAATATTTTTATAATTCAAGAGATTCGGATACGTCAAGTACGAATATGTTTCCATTGATGTTACCATCTTGCTTAATTGTGTTTTTATCATATCCATAACTCAACCATTCTCAACAATTTTTTTCACCCAAATTCTGCTGACAAAATTTGGAACAAACGTTTCGTAAGTTCTATATCCTCCTATAATCCGTTCCGAATGTGGTCTTTCTAAATGCCCTCCATCCTCGATCTCAAAATAGGTAATGCATCAATTTTATTTTTTTGCAAAAATTGTCTGAGAAGGATAAACATATTTTCTGAAATGCATGTTCAACACTTTCAGAATTGGTTTAATTTAGAATTATTTGAATACCTAAAGTAAAAACTTTTATAGGGTGTTTGATTAAATACCGAAATCACGTACCCATAAGATTAATTTTATTGTCATATATCTTAAAATAATTATTAATTTATCCAAAACAAAACTTGTCAATCATCGTAACGAAATGTGGCCTATGACGATTCACCATGTTCAAGCAATATTCGTTAATTTTATGGCCGCAACAACAATTACATTGTTAAATGGTTGTTAGTTTTACCTTCTGAGGCCATTTTACTTAATTATTAATGATTACCATACGGTTGAAACGATCTGATAAAAGGTTTCATCCAACCAACAAATTCAATATTCAGTAAAACATAGAGAAAAGAGGAGGGAGAGGGAGAGGGAGTAAATTATTTGGATGTGCCTGCATATATGATGCCTCCCTACCTATTTTCCTTTTGTTTAAAATATGGTAACACTTTACTGCAAAACTTGTGCACAAAATCCAGCTCGTTAGGGCTGGTGCTATGCAAATATATTTGCGTGAAACCTGCTTTAAAATGATCCTCAAGTGGTTTAATTAAATCCTCGATGGAGGTAACTATAATGGCAGACTTCTCAAGATTATCATCCGAAACTTCCTGTTTTGCTTTTTGTTGTAAATCCATTGGATTGTTAACATCTATATCAAAGTTATTCTCTAATTGACCCGCTCTCCAAAACTCTGTGGAAGCAAACGCTTTGTCATAATCCTCGTCATAAGATATAATAGGTTTTCCAATTTTCTCCAAAGAATTTATTTCCCTTCCTGACCCACTCACAGCATCATCAAAGGTATCGAACACTTCTTTTACAGTATCAGGTGTAGAAATGGTTATTAGACCATCAGCATATTTTGCCGCAGTTTGAATTGCTTTTGTACCTGAAGCTGCCATATACAAAGGAATATCAGTGATCGGTGGAGTATAGAGTCGAGCATTTTTTGTTTTGAAATAGTCCCCATCAAAACTAATAAAACCATCGTTATTTTTGTTGCTTGGATCTATAGCATTAGAAGATGTGTCATCTGCATTATTATGCTTATTCCACAATAGCTTTATAATCTGTATTGCTTCAGTGGTTCTTTTTAGTCTGATTTCTGCGGGAGGCCAATCAAAACCTACAGAAACCTCATTCATTGCTTCTCCTGTACCTATCCCAAGACCCATACGTCCAGGATACAATACATCAAGTGAAGCAAAAGCTTGAGCTATAATACCAGGATTGTATCTATACACTGCAGCAGTAACTCCAGTTAGAAATTTCATGTTTTTTGTTCGTTCAGCTGCAGCTGCTAACCAAACCCATGTAAAATTACCAAACCCATTGTCATGCCACCAAGGATGGAAATGATCACTTGTCATGGTTGTTGTGAAACCACCCTTTTCAGCCTCAATTACAAATTGAAGCAAGTCATGCATAGAGTATTGCTCTTGGGAAGTCCAATACCCGATAAATCCACTGTATTTAGACATTAAGACTATATTCAATATGATACTTGATTACCATGTATGATATGCTGTCTGTCTGTATCTATGCAGGCAATAATATTATACAATATTTTATACACCCCCTAAAATAAAATATGAATATGAATTTTTTGAGTGGAGTATACAAATTTGTAAGTCTATAAACACCTATCACATAAAGAAGTTATTGGAGGACAATTCTCTTACCAATCACGCTGAAGAGATAAAACAAAACATACAGAACGATAATGAAAGAAACGATCCCATATTCCTTGTAGGAATCGAAATAGAGGGTTGCCTATTAAATGACAAAGGTCTTCCTGTTGATGCCGCACCCCTTATTGAAGAGTCATTCAATACAAAACATCCACTAGATTATGAATACGGCAAGTGCCAATTTGAATTTAAAACTAACCCATTCTCTTTTTATGAATTATCCAAGATTAATGACATCACCCAAGACTTTATCGAAAGTCTTGGCAGTTTAGTGGAAAAAGCATATCCAAATCAAAACGTCATCCCTGTGTTTTTAGGCGCAAATCCTTCATCGGTTTTTTCAGATGAGACAATTATTACCAATAAGCCAAGATACAAGAAAATATCAGAATGGCAATCTGCTTTTCCAGATGCCCAGATGGATGGTCAAACATTCAAATCAAATTTAATTGGAACAGCCATACAAGGTTTCCATTTCCATCTGCAGGGAAAAAATGCTGATTATACTGCACACATGTTTAACCATATTCTAAATCTGATTCCCTCATCCATTCTTTTAGGCGCCAACAGCAGGCTAATAGCGGGAAGAACATATTCTGTATATGAACCAAGAGTATTTTTGTTCGATCAAGCAGAGGGGCAAAATTCCGGTTTTCCAGCTATCTCCAAGTATTTAGATAACCTTGAAGAATACGTAAACTATGTTGCCTCTCGCCAACCAATACTAGCATCAAATTATTATGAACTAGAAAAAGAAAGGCATGATGACGTTCGCATTAGGATAACTGATGAATCGTATCGTGTTGAGACAAGAATCTTATCAGTACAGCCAACGGCCCAAGAACTAATATGCATGGTTGAGTTTTTTATAGGTTATTTACACAACACCATTTCCGAGCAAAGACCATTAAGGCCTCTATCAGTTATCAGGGAAGAGAGAATGTCAACAATAAGATCAGGATTTAATGCACAAGGGGTTTTTGACTTTACAGAGAGCATTATGCTGGAATTAGATTTTGCAAAAAAGGGCCTTCATGATTTAAATGTCAACCCAGAGTTTATGGATATTCTATACAGAAGACTAGAAAATAAAACATCCGTTGGAGAAGTAGTGGCTAACATGTGGGATAAAAAATTTAATGGGTCCCCGGAAGAAACAGCCGTAGAGGTAGTGTCAGAGATTTGGGAACATACAAAAAGAAATAAACCCGTTACATAGATAAATAAAAAAGGTAAATAGAATTAGCAAAAACATTAAACTATTTTATATTTTCATTGTTCTGTCATCCCGTGTTTGGGTCTTTAAGTTTACCAGAATTTGGCTCATAACCATTACAACACCCATGAGCCGCAATAACACCGGATTCATTTCCAAATATATCAGGGCCCTTATCATTTACTATCATGCACTTTCCACCCATGGAGTCAACCCAATATATGCAGTTATAGCAAAAATAACCCGCATGCAGATCTGAATCCCTGAATTCGTCCCTTTCCATATAAGCAGCCTTCAATTTGCTTTGTTTTTGGAATTTAGTAACATTGCCTACAACATCTGCAGCTTTTTCAATAATATTTTTATCAGACATAGTTTTTTAACTCCCACGTTTTATCCAATGGATCTATTTGATCTCCTTTTCGTTTGGCGTCCATATTGAACATACTCCATATGGAGCTATTGCTTGTGATACATTGCCTTCTATATCTTGACCTTCATCTGTAACTATTGCACAATGATTTGGTTTCATAAAGTAGATACAATTATAACAAAAGTATCCTGTGTGTGTATCAGAATCTTTAAAAGCGGCTATTTCAACATATCCGGAAGCAACCTTTGTTAATTTAATGAGCTGTGTGGCCTCTTGTGGTATTTTTTGTGTAGATGTAAAATTGGATTTTGTACTCATAATGACAATATGTAAACAAACTATAAATACGAATAAAATAAAATAAGAAGACCCTATAAAAAATTTCACAAAATAACACACTTTGAATCACATATCATATTATTTAAGGAGAAACTAAAAATTATTAGCATACAAATTAGGCAAAGCATGATAAAGGTCACTCTTCATATGAAATTTTATAAAAGAATGGTTAATTTCAATTAAAACCACTTTAGGGAATAATCAGCATATGGGGATTGCACAGTTTATCTAATTGCTATAATTCATATGTTGACTTTTTCCACATCTTAAAGCAAATTACATACTATTGCCTCGATAATAACAAAATAATACGCCGCTCTCAATCACCATTAAATCCATAATATTTTGTTTAAACTAAACTAATAATTTTGCACAAATAACAATAACCAAGAAATCATATAATAATACCATTTCAGGACGTAATAAAAAATCAATTTAGTAAAACATATGAATCAACAAATATCAAATTTGGTACTTAGTTCTATAATATAATATAATATAATATAATATAATATAATGTAACAAATTCATCATCAGGATTAACTATTTTTTATTTATCATTCATACATTGTAAGATTATCTTCGCCTTGGTTTTCTTTTTCCTCATAAATCATCAGTGCCGAATAGAATATTTCATCGCCTCTTACAACCATAGAATACTTTATATCAATTAATTCGTTATTATCCAAGTCTTTTAGAAATTCATTTACCTCTTCCATAACCAAAATCTGATTACTAGCAGTATGAATACTAATTTGTCTCATTAACAAAATGTAAATAAACTAATATTTGAACATTGCAAATAAAAAGGTAAAATAAAATATGAAAGTAAAGTCTCAGAGTATATAAACACACTCTTTACTTTTTCAATGATCTTAGCCTAATAAGAAAATAATGATCATTCAATGCCTTAAAAAAGAAAATGTATACACCATTTGATTTCATTAACATTAGTCCAAAATTGTCATCATGCACTTTTGAAAACATGGTCATTTTTTAATTATAGTTTAAATGTGCTTTGTTGCCTAATTCATTATCCTAACGCAACATCTTATTCTGTTGATCTATATTCTTCTAAACAGGTTATACAATGATACCT
>JBNJLU010000028.1:0-10174 GCA_050591185.1 Candidatus Nitrosocosmicus sp. | reverse complement strand
TCCTAATAATACCTCCACCTCAGAAATAGTATTAACAAATCCGTAATTATGCATATCTATGGTATCTCTGAAATAATCTTGTTTTTATAAGTTTTTTTTTATAAATGGGGATATCTGTGTTTTATTTGAGAAAAATTTAGATTTTTTTAAAATACAATTAATATAAGAGATTTATTTCTTCATATTTATCAAAATGAATCAGGATAATAAAACAGTGCTTGTTACTGGTAGTGGAACTGGAATAGGTCAGGCCATAGCAAGAAAATTTGCAAAGCTAGGATACAATATAATAATATTAGGCAGAAGAAAAGAACCGCTATTAGAAGCTTCCAAAATTTTAAACGAAATTATAATGAAAGAAGGGTTTGAATCCAAAGTTAAATATTATTCGGGTATAGATGTTGCAGATGAGAATGGAGTCAATATTCTTTTTGATAATATAAAATCAGAATTCGGAAAAATCGATATAATTGTAAATAATGCAGGAGTTTCTGGGCCTGTTAAAATCTTTACCAATTCAAGTTATCTGGATTTTAAAGAGTGTGTATCAATCCACCTCACAGGAACCTTTTGGACGAGTATAAAAAGCCTAGAAACACTAAAAACAAATGGTAAAATAATTACAATAACCACCTTTTTCACAGAAGAAAACAAATTTGAACAAAGACCATACCGGTTCCGGACACCTTACACAGCCGCTCAAGGGGCAAAGAATAGATTAACAGAAGCGCTAGCATGGGAGCTAAACTCAAAGGGAATAAAATCCATAGGAACAAATCCAGGGCCTGTACATTCTGACAGAATATACAAGACAGTTTACCCAAAAGCTGCTGCAGAGTTCTTAAGAATTGGCGGATTTAAAAGATTAACCAGTAAACAGATTGAGTATGCTACTAATTCTCTGCTCCCATTTTTAGGCGAAAATCAAGATATTATTGAAAATGAAGTAGCGAAGGTTGCAGAGAACATCATTAATGAAGGAAATGAGTCAAATCCAAGGTTAGAAGAATATAAAGAATCAATACTAAAACTTTTAGAAAAAGTACAGGAAATTGCAGAGAAGGTTCAACATAACACAAAAAAAATGATTGTAGATAATGAATTTTTATCTCAAGAAGATGTTGCCGAAATGGTATTTCACTTATCTTCAGAACCCATAAGTAAATTAATAAATGGCAAAATAATCCCCAATGATCGAGTATTCTATCCAGTAAAACCCATAGTGGATAAGAATATGGATGTAGACCACAATTTATCGTTGGACGGAGAAACAATACTAATCACCTCAACAGCAGACAATGAAAACACATTATCCATAATAAAAAAAATTGCCAACAGAATTAACACATCAAAAGTAAAACAAACCATAATACTCACCCACAAAAATGATAACTTTGAAAATACTAACGAATTCTTTAAAGAATTCCATCATCACAGCATAGATTTTGAAAATGAAGATGCATTGAAAAGGATATTCAATACAATTGAAACTCGGTTTGGAAAAATTGATTCAACCATTCACTTTACAGGCAATTATGATTATAATAGAGATATAACGACTATTTCAAGGTGTGAATGGGATAAGCTTGTAAATAATTTTATCAATATCCCCCATCTTATTACACGTGAATCAGTCCTATCCATGGCTACACACGAAGCTATTGAGAATCCAAATAAATTTATGGGATCTTTAGGAAATATAATTCTAATAGGTCCGGATTCACCAGTTGGGCAAAAAATCGAAGGGAAAATTCGTGCTAGATCTGAAATATTCAGGGGCGCTTTAAGGCCGTACGTAACAACTGCAAATCAGGAATTACATGATGTTTTAAATTCAAAAATAAATTTAACCCTAGTTCTGCAAGGTAATATTGAAGGCGAGGTACCAGACTATGATAAATTAGAAAGTACAATAATTAACCTTTGTTCGCAAAAAGAATTAAAAAACAATTCGATTCTATACACTAATGAATAAAAAAATTATTCAATGGTGTTTTGAGTGTACGGGGTGTTTTTTTTCATACATTGAACTCCAAATACCAAGTCCCAAAGTTGCAGCCCCAATAGCTATTATAACAAAATCAACAGGCATGATTAATGCCCAAACAGGGTTCAGTAATCCCGCAATCAAAAAAAGGACCCCCAATCCCAATATTGCAATACCGGCTATAATTTCAGCACCAATGCTTAGCATAAGTCTAAAATTTAGGTTGCATTATAAAAACTATTAGATTATATAAAAAAAACTATAGGGCAAGTTATGAGACTAGCATGTTTGTTTTCTGGGGGAAAAGATAGTACTTTCTCTTTGTACAAATCGTTAATGAACGGTCATGAAGTACCATGTCTGATATCCCTCCACCCTTTTAATGATGAAAGCATGTTATACCATTTTCCTAATAACACCCTATTTAAAAAAATATCAGAAGCTGTTGAAATCCCAATTATTGAAAAATATTGCTACGACATAAAAAAAGAACACGAAATAGGCGAATTACGTTCGTCAGTAAAGCAAGCAATGGACCAGTATTCTATAAAAGGGTTGATTCATGGAACTATTTCAAGTAGGTTTCAACTTAATGTATTTGAAGAAATTAGTAATGATCTTAATTTAAAATTATATTCGCCCATTTGGGGTATTGAACCTTTTCAATATTATAATGATCTAATTGATTCTGATTTTGAAATTATAATTACCAGAGTAGCAGCACAAGGGTTGGATGAAAAATGGTTAGGAAGAAGAATAGATAGAAAAAATTACGAAGTACTAAAAAAATACAGTAAAAAATTTAAGTTTAATATAACTTTTGAAGGTGGGGAAGCCGAAACCATGGTGTTGGATTGCCCAATATATAAGAAGAGGATCAAAATAGCAAAGTATAGTTTGAAATGGGATGGCATAAGGGGAACATTTGAAATATCGGATGTTGATTTAATAACAAAGTAGTAATAATAATGCTCGACAATTTAAAAGACAACCTACGCTCTGCATTAAAAAAAATTGTAGGCGCTTCAGATATAAATGAGGAATTAATAAATGAACTTTGTAAAGATCTGCAAAGGGCATTGCTATCATCTGATGTGAATGTTAAACTTGTAATAGAGATCACAAAAAACCTCAAGGAAAGAGCTCTTAAAGAGACACCTCCTAAAGGATTAACAAAAAAAGATCATATAATTTCCATTTTGTATGGAGAATTATCTAGATTATTAGGATATAGTGGGGAATCAGTAAAAAATACAGATAAAAAAAGAATTGAAGAAAAAATAATTAACTTTCATCCAGATAGACAAAATACTATTCTAATGCTTGGTATTCAGGGTAGTGGCAAAACTACAGTTGTTGCAAAACTGGCAAGATGGTTAACTAAACACGGTTACAGAGTAGGTGTGATAGGAGCTGATACTTGGAGACCCGGAGCATTAACACAACTGAAGATGAACTGCAGTAAAATTAATTCAATTGTGTATGGCGAAGAAGAAAATAAAAACGCTCTTGAGATAGTAAAAAACGGATTAGTTTTCTTTAAAGAGGAAGCAATTGACATAATAATTATCGATACAGCAGGAAGACACAAAGAAGAACAAAGCTTATTGGAGGAAATGAGGTCGATGCATTCGATTGTAACTCCGGACCATGTTTTTTTAATAATAGATGGAACAATCGGTCAGCAGGCATTCAATCAAGCAAAAATCTTTCATGAAAATGCAAAAATTAGTGGAATAATTATCACGAAGCTTGATGGAACTGCTAAAGGGGGTGGGGCCATCGCCGCTTCTGCAGCTACAGGTGCAAAAGTGCTTTTCATTGGAACAGGGGAAAGAATAGATGATTTAGAACAATTTTCACCCACCAGTTTTGTTGGTAGATTACTAGGTATGGGAGATATTAAAGCTCTTTTAGAAATGGCCAGAAGCTTGGAAATTCAGTCTGATGAAAATCAATCTAAAAGACTTTTAAGTGGAAAAATGACTATTGAAGATTTCTATGCACAAATGGAAAATATGGGAAAAATGGGCTTTAGAAATGTAATAGAAAATTTACCAGGTCTCTCCAATTTTGTTAAAGACGATCATTTAGATGTACTTCAAGAAAAAATGGAAAAGTGGAGATTCATAATACAATCTTTTACCAAAGAAGAAAAGAAGAGTCCAGATACAATAAATGAGTCACGAAGAAAGAGAATAGCAAGGGGTTCTGGAGTAATGGAACACGATGTTAAAGATCTTATCAAACAATACAATAATTCTAAGACTATGATGAAACAAGCTAAGGGTAGACAAATGCAAGGATTATTAAGGAGATTTGGTCTTGGTTAAAAACTATGGAAAAAGCATCATTCAAAACAAAATAGATAATGATTGCAACTTTATTAAACACAATATAATCATTTGCAAATACTGTAATGAAAGAAATTTCAGGTTTGTAAAAAAAAATGTAACTAGATTTAGAACCTCTGTTAACATAATCGGATCCGGAAAAAACGAATGCCATATTTGCAATAACCTTTTCCAAAAAACAATTTATGCCATTCAAAACGATATAACAAATTCACAATATTTTATCAACGACAACCAAGGAAAAAAAATAGATATAGGCACTAGTCTGCCATTATTCTTATTTGAAAAAGAAGATAACTTGAGATCTTTGTTCAAAATTAAGGGTCTACCCAATATTAAGAATCAGTATAACAACATACTTAGATCAGAAATTATGAAAGAAACTGGATGTTCAATTGATCACACAAATCCAGATATTAGGATACAAGTGTTTATAGACAGCCAATTTAATTACGATATAAAATATAAAACTAGATCGCTATTGCTTTTAGGAAAATACAACAAATATCAAAGAGGACTCGGTCAAAGAATTAATTTTAATAACATCAATAATGACAAGAAAAAAATTCATGAAGAAGGATCACCTTCACATTTTACAATTGAAGATATAATATTAGAATATCTATATCTTCAGTCAGGTTCTAAGAATATAAAAATTGCATGGTCTGGGAGTGAGGACAAAAATAGTCTTGTTTTAGGAAATGGGAGACCTTTTATCGTAAAAATAGATAGCCCCCAATTTAGAAATATTAAAAAAATATTGGATATAAAGAACAAATTAAGATTAACTTTTGAAGAAATTCAAATTGAGGATATAAATAAGTATTATCAATATAAAATTCAAATCAATACCTTAATAAATATCATTGAAGACAACCTTGATAAGGTTGATTTGGAAGAAAACGTATCAAAATTAATAGGGGATATAAGATTTCAAATCAATAATAAAACCATAAAAAAAAAAATATATTCATCAAGTTATAAAATAATAGACGACAAAAATTTTGAAATGAGGCTGCTCTTAGATAATGGCATCCCAATAAAACAGCTAATAGGAGGTAAAGAATTCATTGAACCATGTTTATCCAATTTAATTAATAAAAAATGTGAATGCTTATTTTTTGATATAGACGAAGTTATACTCAATTTTAAAAATGGCAATCACCAATGAAAAAAATTGATCCCTTATTCAAAGTAAAACTAGCTCTAGAGGGCAAATTAATTGATGACCACATATTCAATTTGATATCAAAAAGAAAAACAATAGTTGAGGATGGGATTAACAGAATAAAAAGGCTAACTGAAATAGAATTCCCTCAGTATTTTATTGAACCTAGTTTACTCATAGCAACCTCACCGTTAGAATTTGAACAATTTTCAATAATATATGCAAGAACTATACCAATCTGTAATAAAGAAAATAAGATAGAAATCTTTATCCAATTGTTTGCGCCTTTAATTATCTATGGACTAAGAGGTACAATACATTCTGTAATAGCGCACGAATTCTTACATTACCTTGATCTTTTAAATAAAATAATAAATGTGGATATCACTTCTGATACTCAAAATAATACGCTATTTGAAAATATTTTCTCAGACAATGAAAAACTTTTTAATCATAATAGAGTTTTTAAAAAGGATAAATATTTAACGAAAATTATTACTGATAAATTTGAATACGGGTTTAACGATGAAAGATTAAACAACAAATCTATAAAATCATGGATTCAAAAAAAACTACCAATCGAGAAACTACCAATCGAGAATAATTATACCAAGATATCATTCTCTTCTTTAGTAAATACCGAAATAGAAGAAGGGATTAAAAAAAAGATTGCAAAGCTTTTATGAAGATATCGTTTAAAATATAGATATATATATATTTTATTTTATTTTTTATTATGTTCTTTTTTGAATTCTGTGTATCCACATCTTCCACAAGTATATCTGTCTTTATGGTCCGCCATAAAAATTCCCTTTCCACACCTTGGACATTCTCTTTTTGCCCTGTCAACTGAACTTTCATTTACCTTATAGAATTTGTATACACTTACTTGCCCTTTAGAATCTTTTGCCATTTTTATTATCTCAACCTTTGATTATTACTATATTTTTGTTTTATTTCTTTCTAGATTTTGCTTCTGCAGCTGCAGCCTGTTTAGCTTTTAATTTTATAGATTTTTCCTCATCAATTATTTTTTTACGTTCGTCTTTAGACATGGACCTAAGGAAAAGATAACGAGGGATTTGTTTTTTTGCCTCCTTAATGTCCTCATAATAGTATATTAATGTTAAAATATCCGGATTACCAAATTCGCTTTTGATAGATACAGGTAATACATTATTTTTGTCTATATTTAATTTATTTGCAATCAATTCGGTTGCATCTTGTCTTTTGATTGACCCAAATGCATTTTTAATTACAGATTTAATTTCACGTCTTTTTAAAAGCACGTTATTATTATCTTCCAACAATACAACTTCTAAACTCAAACTATGTATAGTCGTAAAACAAACAATATATAGATTTCTAAAATTGATTTTTATGTAATGATAAGTATTATTTGAAATTGTTTGAAATCTATTAAATTGTTTGCAATAGACATTGATGGCACTATAACTATTAATGGAGAGGGGATGGTTAATTTAGAGATATTATCCAAATTAAGATATCTTATAAAACTAGGCTATAAAATTGTGTATGTTACAGGAAGGTCGTCTGTAGAGGCTTTTATTTTGTCGGTATTTGGCGGTACAACTAAAGTATCAGTTGGTGAAAATGGAGGAGTAATTACCAAATCACCCACAAATCATATACTTTTAGCAGACAGAGAAAAGTGTATGAAAGGATATCATCTCCTTGAAAAAGAGTTTGACGATATCGAATTCAAACAAGTATTTCCCCGAATGACTGAAGTTGTCTTAACAAGGACATTTGATATTGATAAAGGCAATAGGATATTAAAAGACAATAACATGGATCTAGCATTAGTTGACAGCAATTATGCATACCATATTAATGAAAAAAAAATAAACAAAGCTTATGGGCTTGGATATGTATTGAACATGCTAAAAATAAACCCGTCTGAGGTTGTTGCCATAGGAGATAGTGAAACAGATATACCTATGTTTGAATTATGTGAAAATAGCGTTTCATTTGAAAGTTCTAACGATAAAGTAAAAAAAATGGCAAGATATATTGTAGATGGAAAAAATGGAGAAGGTCTAATAAATGCATTGGATTTAACCATCAGAAAAAAAACATTTGACTGAAAATGGTATTTGAAAACATTAAAAGGGAAATTGAAAACCTGATGAAAAAAGTATTATTGCATTACAACATTAATGAAAAGGACACTAATATTGAAATTACTGAACCCCCTCTGAAAGAGTATGGCGATTTTTCATGCAACTTAGCATTCATGTTATCTAAAATTCTTAAAAAAAATCCTTTTGAAATAGCAAAAGATATAGTAAACAATATCCTGCCCAATTTCAAAGATAAAGATAACGAAAAATCACTAATTGAAACTGTATCCGTTGAAAAACCAGGTTTTATCAATTTTGCCATAGACATAAAAAAATTTTTAAAGATTTTCTTTTCAAACATGCCATCAATAACACAGATGCCAAAATATGGCAATACTCAAGAATTAATACTAATTGAACATACAAGTGTAAATCCAAATAAAGCTTTACATGTTGGTCACATAAGAAACGCAGTAATAGGAGATTGTTTGTATAGACTGCTTTTATCAACTGGTCATAATGTAAAGGTTCTGAACTATGTTGACGATTCAGGTCTTCAAGTTGCAGATATCATAGTTGCATTCAAATACACAGAAATTCCATTTCGAGAAGAGAACATTGGCGAAACTATAAAAAAATTTGATCATTACTGTGGAAATTATGTTTATATTAAAATCAATGAGATGTATTCCACCCGACCAGATTTAGAGGTAAAAAGAAAGATTATTTTAAAGGAATTGGAAAATCCCAATACCGAAGTATCAAATTTCACCCAACAAATTGTGAAAAGAGTACTAAGAGATCAGCTTCAAACTTGTTGGGATTTGAAATGTCATTATGATATAGTAAATTTTGAGTCTCAAATAATTCAATCCGATTTATGGAATAAAATTTTCAAAATATTAAAGGAAAAGCAAATTATTCAGTTTGAAACTAGCGGTAAAAATATTGGGTGCTGGGTTTTTAAATCAAAAACAGAAGGAGACAAAGTTTTAGTACGGAGTGATTCAACAATCACTTATTTTGCAAAAGATATTCCGTATGCAATATGGAAATTAGGCTACATTGAAAACCCTTTTGAACTTGAGTTTTTTTCTCAACAATGGGATGATACTAATCTTTATCAGACAGCTATAAAAAACAGAAAAAGAAAAGAAATCTCTAATGGACATCAATTGACAAATTTTGATGTAAAAAAAGTTATTACAATAATTGATTTCAGGCAAGAAAGATTACAATCATTATTGGTTGAAATCCTAATTGAATTAGGTATAGAAAAAACGAAATACAACTATCTTGGTTACGAACCGGTCACATTGAGTAATAAAACGGCAGAACAACTTGGTTTTAACCTAAAAAATAAAAAATCCACTCAAATGTCTGGGAGAAAAGGGATTTTTATTGAGGCAGATGTTGCACTAAACTTATTGATGACTAAATCTTGCGAGGAAATAAGTAAAAGAAATGAACATCTCTCTGGAAGCGAAGTATCACAAATTGCCAAAGAAATTGCAATCTCAGCAATTAGATATTATTTTGTAAAGCATGACATTGGAAAAATGATTACATTTGATATAAATGACTCTTTGAGTTTGGAAGGCGATACTGGACCCTACATCCAATACTCATATGCTAGAGGTAAAAGGATATTTAATAAAATAGAAAATAAAAATTATTATTTAGATGACATTAAATTAACAGATTTAGATTTAACTTTAACTGAGATCGAATTGATTAAACAGTTATGTAAATTCTCAACTACAATAAAGGGATCAGTCAACAATACAGACCCTAAACTTGTTGCAAGATTTCTTTTCACATTATCAACATTATTTAATAATTTTTATGAAGAGTCTCCAATTTTAAAAGAAGTAGAAAATAAAAAAAGTATAAGAATTAAAGTATTATATTCAACTCTTTTAATCATGGAGAATTGTATGAAAATAATTGGTATAACGCCATTAGAAAAAATGTAATATTAACTACATAGTAAAGTAAAAAGATTAATAAACCTAAAAAAATCATTCAACTTTGTTTGATAGATATTTCTAACATTTTTGAAAGAGTATTATTACAATTACCTGGTTTAACACCTCAATATACAACCCACCCTCTTTTTCCCGATATGGTTACTTCTGCAATTGTAGCTGCAATGATAGCTATTGGGCTAAATTACGGCATGGCAATGTTAAGAAGAAAAACTACAAACATAGAAAAAATGAAAACAGTTATGAAAGAGACAGGGGAATGGAGAAAGAAGTATACAGAAGCTATAAAAAAAAGAGACAAGGAACTTATCGAAGAATTAAAGAAAAAACAATCTCAAATGAATAAAATGAGTTTAGAACTTCAGCAGCAACAAATGAAACCCATGATGTTATACATGATACCATCTTTTATGCTATGGATTTTTGTTTTTCCAACTATTTTTGGGCAGGTTGTTGCTTTATCTCCAATCACCTTTCCTTATCTTACCTGTTCTGAAGAAAATGTAAAATTTGATAATCCCACACAGATTAAAGATAACCCCAAATCACCTGAAATCAAAACGGGTCCCTGTAAGATCCCTGGTCAAATGTAT
>JBNJLU010000027.1:0-10266 GCA_050591185.1 Candidatus Nitrosocosmicus sp. | reverse complement strand
ACCGTATGATTTACACGCTGCGACTGTAAATGTACAAGGCAACCAAACAGATGCGAAACCTTCAGATATCCTTCCAACAAGCTTAATTCCAAACAGGGACCTAAGTAATGCGAGCATAGCTGAACACCGAGTCCTTAATTTCTCATCAAACGATAGAGATTGGATATACACGATTAACAACACGGTGTTTGACCCCAACAGAACAGACATTAAACCTAAACTTGGAACTGTGGAGGAGTGGAAGTTGGTAAACCTTGATAAAATCTCATCTGGCAACATTCATCCATTTCATATCCATGTAAATGACTTTCAGGTAATGTCAGTTAACGGAATACCATATGACGCTCACGGATACCAAGATACAGTTATTCTTCCAACTGAAGGTGAAGTGGTCATTCGAATCCCGTTTGATGATTTTGTGGGAAAATCCGTCTTCCACTGCCACCTGATGTTCCATGGGGACTTTGGCATGATGGGTACCTTTGAGGTCGTCAAATAGGTGATGATGTGATTTGGAGATTAGTGGAATGTTTAAGACAATTTTGTCCCAAAAAGGAAAAGCAGTGGCTTTGTTCGTTGTGCTGGCCTTTGCCGTAGCCGGACTCCCAGCAGTGACCTCTCTTTCAGATTCGTCTGTGGTAGCGCAAGGCCCCGGAAATGTTTCAGATCCGTCTGTGGTAGCGCAACTATCTGGCTTGAGCAAACATCACCATTTAACACCCTGAAATATTTCAGACTCGTCTGTGGCAGCGCAAGGCCCAGGAAATATTTCAGACTCGTCTGTGGCAGCGCAAGGCCCAGGAAACGACCCAAATGATTGTTTCAAGACAAACGAAAAAATAGATACTTGTCCTATGCACTCACATTTCAAAGGCCTCAGTAATGCCACAACGGATTGTTTCAAGATAGTTGGAGAAGCGAAGGTAAGCACTGGCGATGCTCAAAACTACACAAAAAGTGTACAGAGCTTTTTCTCCTTACTATCTGCGAACAACCAACTAACTTCAATAAATGAAAATATAGCTGGAGGTAGCGGTCCAATAACTGATATGGATAAGGTATGGAATTTAATGGAAAATGAGATCATGACTCGAAACGACAGACAATTGGTATTGGACGAAATTAATAGCATCTTGGCAGCCGCCCAACCCGGGTTTACCCAAATACAGCAGGATGCGTTAAGTTTCTGTATCACAGATGAAACCAATTCTTTAGGCCCTACGCCTAACTATTAGGCCAGCCGCCTCTTTAGGGAAGGCAATCGCCTAATGTTCCCTTTTTCTATTCATTTTGAAAGTCGCCTTTCACAGGTGTACAATAACTCCCTCGGTTGTGAGTTGAGCTGTTACAATAAACGAAATTAGGCGAAAGGCTCACGTGTACCTTCCTGAACCTAAACGGTGGACCCTAACCTTTTATTTGGGCTTTCATACTTCCGCAAGCAAATTGTATAGTGGGTAGATGCTGATATCATATACACTCGGGCCGCCCTATACCAAGCTGCAATTGGCCAGGTGCAATATTGTAAAGGATAGTAGCGCCTACTGAGTCAGGACCAGCGGATGGCGCGGATAGGTTGGCACGATCGATTATGTTCCCCTATATATTGTGGCTGTTTTTTGCCGAAGCCGCCGCAAAAAAGGTCAACGGTTCTGGCCAAAATGCAGGAGATGTTTTTCTATGTGCCATGACATAACATAATAAAGGAGAACCCAGCCATTGCCAGCCAAGTGTTTATATCTATAAGTATGGAGTGATTTGTGTACTTTTATATACCAATGGCGGACTAATTTCCCTTAAGTATATCTATGGCGAAATTATATTTATATATATAACGCAATACGGAAAGAACAGGACGAGTGTTTTCCAAAACCTTTTGCTTGAGTTGGGTTTTTTCTATTGCCCATTGCATAGCCCTATTCCCGAGGCTGATACACCAACATAAACACCAAATTCAACTGTGCCTGTGTTTAATTTTGCAAATACCGTGATTTCCAAATATACAAAAAGGGAATGACCGTGATGATGGGAGCCAAGATCAATAGTTTAAGTGGCCAAAACACAGGGCCATCATTTGTAATCATTGATACATGATCATAATATAATAATTGCAAGAGACGGATACTAGATAGTGAGACTACCATTTAGCCTTTCAACACACCTATACAAGCCATCTAAGATAAAGAAAATGACGTTCTGAAGGACAAAAAATATTAATTGGAGCCTTATGGTTATTATACCTTTAAGACTTGGAACACTCTACCATCAACCTTCCTTTACATGGGGGACATGTACCTGCATACTTAGTCCGGCGAATGGTTCGGTTCTCATATGCAATATCCAAGGTTGTCATAGATGAATACGGCCAGCAGGAATTTTTAAGAAGGCTATCAGATCCATTGTGGTTTCAAGCATTTGGATGTGTTTTGGGATTTGACTGGCATTCCTCAGGCGTTACAACTGTGGTGACAGGTGTTCTAAAGCAATCAATCAGTGAGGATGTCCATGGAATATCAATTGCAGGTGGGAAAGGAAGGAGATCCACAGAAACAAAGCATGAAATTCCAAAACTTGCCGAAAAGCATTTCAACCTATCTACAGCCAAAATAGATAGCCTGCTGTATGCCAGTAAAATGGCAGCAAAAATAGATAGTGCTGCGTTACAGGATGGCTATTCATTATACCATCATGCCATCATATTTGATGAAGGGGGTAATTGGACGGTGGTGCAACAAGGAATGAATCCGGATACTAAGAGGGCAAAAAGGTATCATTGGATATCAGATAACCTAACGATCTTTGTATCTGAACCACATGCGGGAATCATAAGTGAACTTAAAAGTCGGGATACCCTTAATATGACTTCAGTTGACTCTGTTGAAAATCAAAAAATATGCGTGGAATTAGCAAAAGGGGATATCCAAACCCTAAGATCCTATGTATATAAAGTAACGGAAATGACCAAAACAAATAGCACCACTACGAAAAACAACACATTGGATTGTTGGATTGCATCGACTGGTATCTCTGGCAGTAAATGTAAATCACCATTTGGCAATCAGAATGAGTGCCAGCGCTTGGCTGATCATTATGAGATGCCGCGAAGACTTGACTGGAATGTATTTAAAAGAATTTATGACATTCAGCCTCAAAATTATGAGCAGCTAATTTCCATTCCCGGAGTTGGGCCGTCAAGTGTAAGGGCACTTTCCCTTATAGGGGAAATAATATTTGGAACCAAAGCGTCATGGCAAGATCCAGTCAAGTTTAATTTTGCCCATGGCGGCAAAGATGGTGTTCCCTATCCGGTTGATCGCAAAACGTATGACAAATCCATCGGTTATCTGTATTCTGCAATTGATGGTGCGGAAATACAAAGAGATGATAGAATTGGGGCTTTAAAAAAATTGGCAGACTATTCAGATAGATTGTTCAGTAAAAAATAAAACTGCAAATTTAGGCAAAGCATGTCGCAGCCATCACATGGTGAGAGGACACCAAAATTTTCTTGATTCATTTTGTCTTCAAAATTTTGGATGATCTGTACCGGCTTTTTGTTTGATACTAATGACAAAGAACATGAGAAATGAGGATAAGGAGTGCATGAAAAACATGCCCTCCTTTCAGGTATTCCCACTAGATTCGCTTTTGGGTGTATTTATTATATTATAATCTTTTTTATGATTGCATGAGATTTAGTTTGATAAAGGCGATTAAAAACACCCACAGACATCCGGCCAATAGAATGCTGCATGTTATTGGGTTGTCATTGTATGTTATAGCAATATTGATGATCTTGGGTAGCCTTTTAAATACAAATGTGAATCCATACACTAGTTTATTTTTATTTTTGGTGGCAATCGCCTTATTTCTCTTTGGGCATAAAATAGAGGGAAATATCAGATCTACAACATGGGTTGTGCTGTTCAAATATCTAAAGGAATGTATGAGAAACAGAAAGAAACTAAAGTGACATGAGAAAGACTATTAGGATACCACTCATTAAATCAGCTTTTGCCTTAAATTTGGTGAACTCCTCCCTGATCTTTTAGCATTTGCTGTCGGTTTTTCTTAAAGGAAAATATTGTTGTTTTGGTAAATTTGCATTTTGCGTTGTTGTTGTTCTCAAGTCTTAGATGTGCTGATTGGCAGCAGCAGCAGCAGCAGTAATGTTATTGATTTTAATGACTGGTTTTGATGGTAAAAATATCCATGGATCTAAGTCAGAAACTATTGCTAAAACATGAGAAAGAATCCAAAACCATTTTGAAACTAAGAGATTGGGACCCAGATACGGATTTCGGTAAAAGCAAAAAAGACGTGGAGACGGAGTTGCCAGGTATTTTAAAGCATTTGTCTGAACTACAGTACAAACTTTTTGCAGAAAACAGCAGGTCTCTTTTGATTATTCTACAGGGCATGGACACATCTGGGAAAGATGGTACGGTCCGTAATGTGGTTGGTGCACTAAACCCCCAAAGTTGTTACGTAAAGTCATTTAAGGTTCCATCCGAAGAGGAGCACTCTCATGACTATCTTTGGCGTGTTCATAAATCAGTCCCTCCAAAAGGCCACATTGCTATTTTCAATCGCTCTCATTATGAGGATGTGATAGGCGTTAGCGTTGATGGTTTTAGCCCAAAAAGCGATATTAGCTTAAGGTATAGGCAGATAAACGACTTTGAGAGGTACTTGTTTGAGAATCAAGTCACAATACTAAAATTCTTTTTGCACATAAGTAGGGATGAGCAGAAAAAGAGGCTTCATGATAGGTTAAAGGATTCAACAAAACATTGGAAAATTTCGGAAAGTGACTTTGTTAACCATAGAAATTGGGATAGTTATATGGAGGCATACGAAGACGCATTGAGGCTATGCAATACAGAATGGGCACCATGGTATATAATCCCTGCAAATGCAAAACATTTCAGAAATTTGGCTGTTTCACAAATTGTTACCATGAAATTGGAAAACATGAGACCTGAATTTCCAGACCCCAAATTAGATATCCCTAATTTTGTTTTTGATTAGGGAATGTTTTCGTTTTGCAAAGGGGCCATGATGTAACAATCGACTTGGGAAACACCCGTGCATATGTGCAGGTGCCTTATGATGTACAACTTTCAACGTCATATCGTTTAACATTGCCTAAAGAAAAACATAATTTTATCTTGATTGAACTTTTTATTGCGCCTATAAACTGTGATGGAATTTATATATGTTTATTCATGTCCAGTATCGAGCTTAAACGTTGTTATTCCCAAATCCCGATTTGAGATTAGTGTTTCCATTGGACAGTACAAATACTAAACATTGGTAATAATCAATTTCTTAAAAGAGTTTGTGCTATTTACCTTAATGCTGGAAGAAATTGCGCGACAACCTAAAAAAGACAAGAAATGGCAGGAGCAATAAAAAGAAATGCTTTGGGGTTCCATAGAATCCCGGGAAATGCTTTGAGCAATACAAGAGTCAAAAGCAGAACTCATGCTACACAAATGCCGCTACCCGCCGCTGTCTTTAGCCGTTAACTACCACAAATTAGCCCCTCTGTTTGCTTCCACTTTAACTAGGAATTTATACCGCTAAATTGTTAATTTAAGGTTCATTGCATAAAAAAAGACCAATTGGCATATCTGTCCTGTCTATCCTAATGATTTTATATGGTGCTATATTTGAAGCCATCTCGGCAGCTAGCTTTTGGTTATTTGGAGTCTGGTGGATGTTGGGTCTTATACTGTTTATTGTTGGAACGCCTTTTGCGATTGTTTCTATTGCTTTGGGTTTTGGTCTTTGGAAAGGAAAGAACTGGGCTCGAAACATAACGATAATATTGATATATTTTGAAATTATGTTAGTTGTATTTTCGGTGATTGGCATCAATACCCTCATACCATTTCCTTTTTCATTCCATCTATATGGGGTATACAGCCTTATCCCCATACTATATACAATAGGCAAAGATATACTAAGTTTATACTATCTCTCAAAACCCAATACCAAAGCATACTTTGGCCAAATCCAGAAATAAAAAAAAGAGTTAAGGGCCTTGGGAAAGCAAATCCAAAACTTTCTAATTTAACCAATGTTGAGATGTGTTGTCTTCCATTGCGAGTGTAACAATGTCTTCAATGCTTTTACTGGGCCTAAAATACCCACTATAAACACTAAGAGTTGGATTACCCTCCGATAAGGTTAACAAAGGCTAAGGTTTTTTAACAATTTTTTTCTGTCAACTTTTTCGGGAATTCAGGCTTTTTGAATTTGCTATGGCGAAAATCTGTTATGGTTCCCCTAATGTAATTTTAAATGGATATTTAATCTATAGATAAAAAATCACCAGTAATTACTGTTTAATGTACTCTAGGACAGCACACAAATCCCTCTGTCGCATGTCAACATTTGGATATCAAAACTGACAAAATATCTAAAATTTGGTAGCATTAAATAGTATCTTAATACTCTAGTTGCATTGAGGGATTTATCTGTAACAATGATTATAGAGAATACTAGCGAGAGGGTTGCTGACGATAGCAGCAATGACAAATCCACCGCGTGGTTTTTATGGACAATTTCGTTAAAGTCCATCCATGTTACCTTTATGGATTGCATTGAATATGTAATATATTACCTTCATCCAACATTTTCACAAAATGTAATAAAGAGTGAAGATAGGGAAAGTAATTTTCTATTAGTATCAAGAGGATGGGGTGAATTCAACATAAGGGTTGAAATAATTTTAAAGGACAAGAGAAGAGCATTGTTAAATCACTGGCTGTCTTTGGAAGATGAAAATGGGATAAAAAAAACCCAAACAACAATTAATCTAAAAGACAATGATTTTAAAAATCCAAAGATAAACCTGACCAAATAAGACTTGACCTGTATCCATTTTGTTACTCTGAATCTAATCGATGATAAACAATGAATGTTATGAAAATGTTTTATTTTTTGTTCCGTCTAAATAAACTGAATAGATAAAGAGGAACAAAAGGAAGCTAGTGGAGTGTATGATTATTAAATATACAAAAAGAATGCATCCAAATACAAATTGATTCGCATGTTAAGTTAGTTTCCTAAAGGGGAAAAGCTGTTATTGATTCCAATCTCTTTTCAGATGAACTGTTGAAGCTGTATGCATCTCTCGTGTTTGTGTTTTTTTTTGTTTCGCAACAAAATTGAGATTAGATTTTTTTCATGTGGAGTGTGTTGTTACTTGTTTTGTTTATACTTTGATAGATTTCTAATTCAAGAACAAATCATATAAACATCACATTTTGCTCTCCAAGCATTTTAGCTATTGCATAGCCAACTGCTTTGTTACATATGGTGGAGCTAACTAGTCCTTTGGTTGTTACAAAAGACTGAATTTCTGTTAGTGGTGGCCATCATATCCTATAGAATTTGTATTATCTCATTTCCGTAATTTCAAGTAAATAGCGTCTGGATTGATTATTGCTGCTAATGGCGCAAATGCGACTATCTATAAAAGAGCACAGGCAACACATAGGGAATACCTTGCATCAGTCTACCAATCTTTTCTCTTTCTTCTGAATACGATGCACTGCAATATATAATAATAATGCGCTATTTGTTGTAAAAAAATTGACATTGGCCATTCAAGCCGAAGGTAATCCTAATGAAATTAGAAAAGGATATGCTAATTACTCTGGCCTCTTCTATTTGTGGTTAAGGATTATATTGTCAAAGGGAAAACGCGTCGTAATTCTTGGTGCAGGGTTTGGAGGATTGGCCTGTGCAAACCTGTTGCGAGAGAGTCTTTCTTCAGAGCATCAGATTACAGTTTTTGATAAGAAAGACTATTTTTTAATGGGTTTTGTAAACCTGTGGATATTAAATGGAAAAAGAACATTTGAGGGTTCTAAAACTCCACTAAGCAACCTAAAGAGCAAGGGGATATCATTCATACAGGATGAAGTAATATCAATAAACCCTGCAGAGAAGGTGATTACAACAGTAAGGCAAAACCATGAATATGACTATTTGGTAATAGCGTTAGGGACAGAATACGCCCCTGGGAAAATCAGCGGTTTTGTAGAAAACGGTGGATTCAACCTATATGACGTTGAGCATATTCCACAATTAAGAAAAAAGATTCTTGCAATGGAACAGGGAAGGATAGCGATATGCATAACAAGCTATCCATACAAATGCCCTCCAGCACCATATGAGACATCTTTACTTATAAGTGATATTTTGGTAAAGAACGGAACAAGAAATAATATTGGCATTGATGTGTATTGTCCTGCATCAATTTCATTGCCTGTCGCAGGACCAAAGGTAAGCCAGGATGTGGTTGATTTGCTTGATAAAAACCATGTATCTTTCCATCCGTCACATAAACTGAAAACTGTGGCGAATAGAAATTCCCTGGAATTTGAGTGTGCTGGCAACGGAAAAGAATGTGTGGATTACAGCCTTTTGATAGGTATTCCACCACATGTTTCACCACTGGTGGCAAAGCGTTCTGGGTTTATCAAGGATAACCAAAATTGGATAAATGCTGACAGGTTTACCTTGAGGACAGAACATGAAAATGTTTTTGCAATAGGGGATGTAACGGAAATTAAAGTTAATCAGGCGGTATCAATCCCAAAAGCAGGGATATTTGCTGAGGGACAGGCAAAGGTAGTTTCCCAGCAAATTGTGGGCCAAATTGAAGATAAGACATGCAATTCTAAATTTGACGGAAAGGGATTTTGCTTTATGGAAACAGGAGAAAGCAAAGCCGGTTATATAGACACAAACTTTTACAATAAAGAAGGTCCGATTACAAGCCTTTATCCGCCTTCTGAAGACTCGTACAGAAAAAAAATTGATTTTGAAAAAACCAGATTAAGAGATTGGCTGTTGCCTTTATCATGAAGGGGGTAAACCTTTTTTTTGTACTTTTGCAATAATTGTGTTCTAAATGTATGTGTTGTGAATCATAAAATTATAAAATTGTAGAGATTTCGTGGGGATTGAAGCGGATTAGAAGAACTCTATATCTTATTGATCCTTTTCTCTTTCCGTTTCATTTAAAGTTGGCTCGTCACCATCATCATTTGCACCGGGAACTATGTCTTTTGCTAATTCATCAGGAATTTTTTTCCTGTGCCTTTTAGACAAATCCTTAGGTTTGTATACTGCACCCATATTATGATGTATAGTCAAATGCAAATAATAAACTTGACCTTCCAAATCATATTTTAATACCAATAGGTATGTTTTGTTATGCTATGTTTTGTTTTTGTTATCATCATCTTTTTCTAAAATTGGGCAAACTGATCCTAAAGATATGAGACCTGGTGATTTTTTTGTATTGGTTTCCGATATGCGATTACATAAAGTTATGACCAGACCTTTTTTTCAATAAAACGATTGTTGCTTTTTTTTGTCGGTGTAATCAAAATTGACAATGCTCGCATTTCTTTATGATTTTGCAAAAGTATGATGGAGTGTGTGTTTCGCAATCATGCTTAATGTTTGACTTTAAAAAACTCTATGGTATTTGAAAATATTCAAAATGAATCCTTGATAGTTGAGGCTGTGTGAGAAAATCGTCAAAAACCATGATGTCAAATAGACTATGAAAGTGCGGAAAAACATGGCATATATATATGCAATTTTGGCCCATGCACATTTTGTTGCTTAAATTTTTGTATTGTGTTTTATTGGATCGGTTGAAATTGCTTATCGTTTACTATAAAAAGCAAATTGATTTAGGTTTTGACTTGAATAATATGCATTGACGTTCATTCCGCAAAATATGCATTGTATGATTGAATTGGCGCCATAAATGCATTAATAACCATATAAAGGCGATTTGCTAGGTAAATGTGTGAATTATAATAATAACAATATCTACAAAAAATCTAAAATTACTGGGGTATTGGAGAGATTGGGGGAACAGTCCAGGCTTGAGCGGATAGGGGGGGAAAACGTTGCTAAAAAAGACTTGATGCTCGCAATTACGGAGGATACCGGGAAATTTCTTAGCATATTGCTAACATCCATAAATGCGAACAATGTTCTGGAAATAGGCACTTCTGTTGGCTATTCTACCTTGTGGTTTGCGCTTGCTTTATCTCAAAATGAAAATGGAATGCCACATAAAACAAAACAAAAAATTGTTACTATTGATAATGACAAATCAAAAATAATGAGGGCGCAAAAGAATTTTATTGACGCAGGCGTTTTTGAGATGGTTACTGTCGCAGAAGGCAATGCTATTGATGTCCTTAACCAGCTATTGGATAACCA
>JBNJLU010000026.1:0-10364 GCA_050591185.1 Candidatus Nitrosocosmicus sp. | reverse complement strand
GCTCTTGGAAGCCCTCTTGAAATCTTCTTCCAGGCAATTGTGAAGTCTGCCATTTCACAAAACAGCTTTATGCTTTTTAGATAATTTCTGACTGTTGAGCCGGTTATCTCTTTTCTGTTTACTCTGTCTAACTGAAATTGCATGAATTTCAATACCTGATTAAATATCCATCCATTGCCTTCTTTCTTTGCTGTATCAACAAAAACTCTGCTTTTCTCCTCTACTGTTTTTCCTTCCAAACCTATAGAGTCAAAGAACTTCTCTAGCCTCTTTTGGTACTTTTCCCTTGTCACTGGCGATTTCATCGCATACAAATACAGTGACCAAGTGTTTAGTTCCTGATTGTTAGATTCTACCACTTTTTTATTTACACCATATTTTAGTAGAACCCACTTAAAAGAGCCATTATCGTAACGGGCCCGATGGGCTTCGATCCCACGGTTTGCGGTTCCGAAGACCGCCGCGATATCCTGACTACGCTACGGACCCTCTTCAATTGTTTTGTTTCCTTTACGCTTATATAATTTTTGAGTGTTTGGATTTGTAATTTTTGTATTATTGTGAGTATTTGCTAAAGTTCTATGTTATTGGGTTATTTATTGGTCCAGTATTTGGGTTTTGATTATTTCTAGAAACTTATACAGTTTCCCATTTACTGTATACCGTTTTTCATCTATGTTGTAATGTTCATTACATTTACAACAAAAGTGGACTATTTTTTTTAGTGAGCCATTAGCGCCTGTTCTTATGTAGGTGGAATTAATACCTGTATAACAATTTTGGAATTTAGCCATATCATATAATTTGTAGTTGGGATTAAAGGGTATATTGAAAAAACCTTTGGAGGATCTGATGATGACTGTGACGGTGATTTTCTAGGCTGTGGGATTGACTAAACAACAGCAAATGAGTTAGAACGATATCCTATATGGCGGCCTAATAGCCATCCCCATAATTTGGCAAGCACAGGCTGCAGATGACAGAAATAAGGGAAAGTATGGTAACATCAAATCCAAATGAAAGCCCCAATGTCGTGGTGGAGACTCTTTGGGCGATGGTGATTATTCTAATGACCCTGAATTGATGAGACATTGGATAAATTATTTACTAATACAAATATTATACAAATACTTTAAAATATCATAATATTTTATGATAACCATTTATTTGATATGTTTATTATCACTATTTATAAGGGATTTAAAATATATATAATTCTTTTTGCATGGTATTGTCATGACCTCAAATACTCCTGCTGCTGCTGCTGCTGCTGCTGCTGCTGCTCCAATGGACAACATTGACCAATCCAAGCTTCATGAGTTTATGATGAAAGCTGTTGCCGACATGGGAAGCAGTCTTGGAGCCATGTCAATTATTTTGGGTGACAGACTGGGGCTATACAAAACAATGGCCAAAACAGGCCCAATCACATCAGGAGATCTGGCTGAACAAACAAACACCGCAGAGCGCTACATACGTGAGTGGCTTGCCGGTCAGGCAGCAGCTGGGAACATTACCTACAGCCCTAACGACCGAAAGTATACCCTTCCCAAAGAAAACGCAATGGTGTTAGCGCATGAGGACAGCCCAACCTACATAATGGGTTCGTATCAGATATTGAGATCCATTTTCAAAGACGAAGACAAGTTTGTGGATATTTTCAAAACCGGAAAAGGTCTTAGGTGGGGAGAGCATCACCATGACCTATTTGAGGGAACTGCAAAGTTTTTCAAGCCAAACTATATGGGCAACCTAGTTCAGTCATGGATTCCATCCCTTGATGGTGTTGAGGAAAAGCTAAAGAAAGGAGCCAAGGTAGCTAACATCGGATGCGGCTATGGGATTCCGTCGGTAATAATGGCAAAGGAGTACCCCAACTCAAAGTTTTATGGATTTGACAACCATGAGTCCTCCATAGACGCAGCAAAACAGCTCGCGCAAAAAGACGGGCTGGCAGGCAGAGCTGAGTTTGCCGTTGTATCAGCCAATGACTCCATAGGAAATGACTATGATTTGGTTACGTTTTTTGATTGCCTTCATGATATGGCCGATCCCGTTGGAGCACTGAAGTTTGCCAAACAGTCTTTGAAGGCAGATGGAACATGCATGATTATAGAGCCGATGGCTAATGACAACATTGAGGATAACCTTAACCTGGTGGGTAGAATCTATTACGCAGCCTCATCCATGATTTGTGTGCCAAACTCACTTGCCGATAATGGTGTTGCACTTGGTGCCCAAGCAGGAGAAAAAAAAATAAAAGATGTTGCAGAAAAGGCGGGTTTCACCAAATTTAGAAGGGTATCCCAAACACCCTTTAACATTGTATACGAAGCAAGGCCTTGAATAATTGTGTGTTTGATTAATACTTCATTTTATTTATGATTCATAGAGAACTAAGAGGAATTTTGTTAGTTGTCTTATGTTTGAAGTGCGGGCTCCGAACCCACGATCACTCCTTCTTGTACCTTAACCAGGCCGGGCCAACATGTTTCGGTTTGTGGATAATTAAACAAAAGAACAGCAATTGGACCTGAACATTACTCTCTTTCGGTGGCCATAGACCTGATTAGTATATCCATGATACTGTCATTGTTGCCAGTGTTGCCAGTGTTGTCATTATCAGAACTTGATTCACTATCTTGGGCCGGATATCCTGTTATTTGGACAGACTGATCAGTTCCATTGGTGCCTTTCCATTGAAGAGTGAACTCATATGTTTCTGTAGCGTCTTTAACTGCATCATTTGTAATAAAAACATTAAATGGTGATTTGTCTCCGGGATTAATTGTGGAGGGATATGCATAGGTCATTTCTGATCCTAGAGTTGCTCCATCACCATCATAAAACGAGGTGGTCACTTTAACAAATTCAGCAGTCTCACTGCCATTGTTTAGGACCTCTCCAGCAATTTTGTCGAAACTCTGTCCACTATTGTATCTTTGGCTAAGTAGGACAATGTCGTCAATGGCTTTCTTTTCATCGCTGTTGCTAGAACCACTAATGCCAGAATTAGAAGCACCAACAATCCCATCCTGATTGTTACTTGGAATTGTAAATGGTTTTATTGGTGGCCCCGGGGTTTGTTGTGTGCTGTTTGGATTTGTCATTGTAGTGTTTGATAATGTGGTTTGTCCCATGCTCATGCGATAATCCACTAGAGTCGTAATAACTATTGCCAGAGCGATCAAACACAGCATTTCTATAACTTTTTTCAACTTTAATTTCAAATTTATGGTATATCAATTACAACTTAAGATTTTCGTTTAATGCATATTATAACCTGGTGATAGCATCATGTAAATTGAATTGATGGATATGGTATCAGAGTTGTAGGTTGCAAAATGCCGATGTACCATTGAGCATAATTAAGTAGTTCTTATAGATATTGAATCACGAATTGATATGGTCTATTAACAACGTCACAAAACAACACAAAATATCAGGGAACCATGTAAGTCAGGTTTTTTCTTTTAAATGAATTACCATATCTAATACTATAATGCTCCTGAGTAAAAAAGAAAAAGAGAAGAGGGTAATCGAACTCGCTAATTGAGATAAAACAACCCTCGAGATCGCTAAAGAGGTGTGCATATCCCTTATAACCATTGGACAGATTCTTAACAAAGTAACTGGCGACTATGAGGTAGAGGTTGAAAAACAAAAACTTGAATCCAAATCCGATTAAGCTAGAGCCTTCAAGATGTTCCAAGATGGGCGACCTCTCACAGATGTCGCAATAGGTATAAATCTTTTACAGGTAATGTATTAGATATCTGATGAAAGGTATGCTATCGCACATACTCTACCAATGAATCATTTCTTAATCTAAATCACTAGGATTGCCATTTGTTATCTTTATTGTTTGTCTAATGGCAAACTAAATGAAAATGTGGCACCATTTTCATCCTTATTGTTCTCTGCCCATATTTTACCCGCATGAGCTTCAATTATTTTTCTAGAGATAAACAATCCCAGGCCTAGTCCCTTTTCAGATTTTGTCTCGAATTTCTCCAAGAGTTTGTCTTTGATAGCATGATCGATTCCTTTGCCTGTATCCTTGATAGAAACTACAGCTAATTCCTGAGGGTTATTGTTACCCATATTCTCGCATTTATCTTTTTTTATAGTTGTTATAACGGAACCCTTTTCTGTAAACTTGATGGCGTTACTCAATAAATTAAAAACAACCTGAGTTATTCTTCCAATATCGACATAAACAAAAAAAGTATTTTCTTTCTCTCTTGGTGCGAAATCTAAACTTATTTCATTCTCCTTTCTTCGTGTTTTATATGAGATCCAAAATCGTTATTGGTATTTAGAACCATCTCTTCAAGATTGATCCTTCTCTTATTTAAATCTAAATTCTTACTTTCTATTTTAACAACATCCAAAATATCTTCTGTAAGTCTTTGAAGTCTCTTTGCGTTTCTGTTTATCATATTTATGGTCTCTTTATGTCGCATAATATCGCCTTCTCCCTTTGAGATTAGAATTGCAGACGCTCCCAAAATAACTTGTATTGGATTTCTAAGTTCATGTGCTGCAGTATTGATAAATTCTTGTTGCATATTATCAGTATTTTTCAACTCTTCATTTAGTAATCGCTCCTTCCATACTAGGTCAAATATTGACCTAAATGATTCTACACTAAGTTCACTGTTGGAATAAAGAGAAAAACCAATTGATTTCGCGAATTCATCAGCTTTTGGCTCCTTGAGCTCGACTCTAAGGAATTTTTTATTATCTGTTATAAATATGCCAGCAGAGGACGTGTTGCCATCTAAAACCTGGATATTTTTTCTAAAACGTTGGAATTGTCTTTACTGAAAGTACAGATAATCTTTATATTTGCGCCATTTTCCTGTGATGCCTTTACCAAATAATCGATGATACCTAGTTTATCAACTCTTATGAGTGATTTATCGTTTGGAAGTAAAAGTAACCCTTCTTTTTTTTACCGATTTGGCCAAATCAAGAAAAATGGAAATTGCTCTTTCACTGTCGGTAATTACTTCCAAGAATTGTGGCTCTAATCCTTGCTCTATTGCCAATATTCTTTCTTTTGAATCGATAGCGTTTTTCCATAGTTCATTAAAAATAAAAGCAAAGTGGTTAACATAGGCTTGTTCATTGCTACCAACAGACTCCTTATCTTTTCATCAGGTTCTTCTGATTTTTCGATTGTCGCAATTATCTCTGTGTTTGAAAGAGCAAAATCAATTGTGGGCATATTATTAACATGCCTTATTTGTACACCTGTATCTAGAAACTTTCTAACCAATTCTGCAGACTCTTTATCTTCAATAGTGGTAACTAATTTGATCCTTTTATGTTCTGCTTTTTCGTGTTTGCTCATTGTGTTCTTATACAGGTCAAAATAATTGTTATAGGCAAGTCGCAATCCACTAACTTTGGAACAAACCAAAAACTCATACGAAGATTCAAGAATGTTTTTTCCTCTCTTGATTATTTCATCAATATTTTTGAGTATTTTAATATCTTTTAAGACAGTTCCCAGGTATTGTTTCATATCATATTCTGTAAGCGATGGTTCAATTCCAGTTCGCTTTAAAAGAACAGACTGCTGTTTCTTTGCCACATCTAACACCTTTTTTTCTATATCTTGTTTTAGTTGTGATGTCTCAGTGATGTCTAATAGTTTAACCACCTCCAAAGTAGAGTTTTTAATTGACTTTCTTAAGGAAATATCTTGAGATGTGGATATTGCCAAAGAATACAAACCAATGCTAAACAAATAGGATGACAAAAATACAAGAGAATGAGCTGCTACTCCAAAAGTTTGTTGTAGAGCAGAAATCTCGTTAGCAATTCCAATTGGAATAATGCCCATCGCGGTGATGGCAAGATAATCTTTTACCTTCAGGATGGATAAGTTTCTTGTTGTTATATAAAACACAAGACCAAACAAGACACTACTTCCTATAATACCTGCCCTGAAAATAAGTCTAAAATAATATCTGTATGGTATATCTGAAGGCAATGAAATTATCCGTCCGCTTCCAACGAGATACAATACTAAAGGAATGGATAGAATAATCCAAAACTTGAGTGGAAACTTTCCCGGTCGAATTGATTTATAATAATTGAGTAACAGTGTGGCAACTGCTAGCCAAGTGAAAATATAAGGCAAGGCAGCTAGATAGTCTAGATTGTTTTTAAGTGGTATCAGTGAAGACGGTAAAACCCAAAGCGTCGTAGTTTCTGGATTTACTACTTTATACTGTATTTCGCCATGATATTTTTCAAAAGTTTCATACATAAATGATGCTTCTGGAGTTACATTTGGTGCAGATTTTTCTTCTATTACATGTACAAATACTATCTTTGTATAAGCATCCTCTGTAATTGCTATGGTGAATGTGGCCGCTGCAAGGCCAAAAAACAAAATCATAAAATTTCTTTTATTTTTTATATACTAGGAAAAAAACTTGAAACTAACAATTCCTAGTATTACACTCGCTGCTATAGAGCTAATTACATAAACTAAAGTGGTATCGCCCCTAACGTTTGTACATTTACTAAAGTAATCATAGCAGATTATGCTGTTGTTGTATAATACGAATAACAAGATTGCAAATAGGAAAAACTGAATTGCTACAGCCGACCAATGCATATGTTGATAAAGTGAGACTTTGACCGCAAATTTGAGGTGATCCTCCTCACATATTCTAAAAGAATCCATGAGCCAATTCCATACCCTATTGTTACAGTTAATGTAAAGAGTATGATTTCTTAAGTATTGTTAAAGTACAATATCTGACGCGTAGCTAACAAATCTAAAATAACAAGGACAATTATAGATGCTGAAATGACAATAGGTATTTTCTTATTGCCACTCAAAAAAATGTTGGCAACTATATTTTTCATTTACAATATCAAAATATATGCATTACAATATAACTTAAATGGGTTTTATATCAAATAATGCAGAATTCAAATCAAGTTATTGATAAGAAATCCAATAAACTACATTATAATATAGAAATAGATCAAAACTGCCTGAGCCAAACCCTCTGTCTAACCTAAATATGCACTGCTATTGATGTTTTTTATTTGTGTTGGGTTTAATTCAATTGCTTGATTAGAGGCGCTAGAGCGCCGCTAACTTATGCCGAACTTGGATTGTAATATCTGTTGTTTGGCTACATTATCTCCTGACCATCAAAATGCTGGACCGAATGGCAAAAGACTAGCCTAACAGCTACAATTACATACTGAAAATATATTGACTTTTCAATTACAGTACAATTTCTATAGTCATTGAGGTACAGAATATTATACTCCGTGTTATTTATACTTCAACTATGTAACACTGCGTATTTAAATTTTGAATAAGGTGAGAAATGACAGGCTGTGGGTGTGTTTTGATACTCTCTTTAAAACTCTATTGCCATTAATTCTTGGTTTGGCCTAAAAGTTTGGTGATGTGCTATCTCATGTAGTATCTGCATGATATTGTGTAGATTATTCAAAGAAACTAATCTAAAAAAAAAGAAATAGAAGAAAATAAGAAATTAAAAAAATTGGTAGTTATTGTTTTCGTAATTGAGACAAATATTTCATATACTCCAACGATACATGGCAAATATGGGTCAGCGATATCAAGGTTATGGGCGCCATTACAAATACCATTAGATAATGGGAGGGATTGAAAATTATATAAATTTAAATGTAAAAAGCCTATTTAAGTATACCTGCATAACTTTAATCTGGCATTAGCACACATTACCACGTTTACAAATGTAATTTGCATGTGATGAAATAGTCAAAACTTATCATTATCATTTTTATGGTATTTATGTATTAATTTGTTATACATAAATTTCAAAATAAATAGAGTGTTTTTTATTAAATTAAAATGTTCCTGGAATTGAAATGATGGCTAATATTGTATACCTTTTCTCATTTATTGTAAATATTGTTTTTATCAGGACTGTGGTGAATGTCCCCACATGGACTTGCTACTGGAAAGATGTATAAGGCGACATCCAGGTAATTTGATGGGGCTTTTTACCCAAAGCAGTCGGCCTCTTATGGCCAACCCGATGGAAATTCCTGTTTGAAAGAAAAATTCAAGGTGGCGATAACAATGTTAAACCATACACTTGAGTGTGATGTTAGGTACATGCAAATATCAAACCTCAATCGCTATTGAAAATGCCCATTATTACTTCAGCCCTGAATGCTATGTGCTGTACAAGAGCACAATTCCGCCCGAAATGCTTATTCGCAAAGACATTTTGTTGCAGGCAATAACACGTTACATCCATGATATTGCTTTGAGTCTGCTTGGGTATTGGTATGGTGAGGCAACAAAGAAACAAATCAATAGGGGGGGTAATAAGCAAGTTTTCCTCAAATATGTGATTGCAGCAGCAGTTGATAGCCTGCCACAACAAAATAGCCTTTATATGCAATTTGTATCGGGGAGATATGGTGTGGATTGTTATTATTAGAGGGTGATCCAGTTGCCGCTTCGCTGTAGAATATTATGATCATCGTTGGATCTATGCTGCATCGAGTTGGAATATAGGTTGAATCGGATACTTTATATATATACGAATCGCCAATAGATATACTTAAGGGAAACTACTCCGCCATTGGTATACAAATGTACACAGGTTCGTTTTATTTTATTTATTGAGGTAGGATCGGGGCAATAGTGCATATATGCCTCCCTTTATTTATAAACAGAAAGTTTTTTGAATCTATGGTCATACGGGAAAATTGGCGCTTTCAGGCAAAAAAATGAGGGGTTATTGTTGTTGTTTGACCCTAGCGTCACTCCACCTTTATCCCCTTTCCATTTGGGATCGCATATTCCATTTTGCTGAATGCTATATCAGGTATTCCGTTATGGTGTGTTGACTTTGTGATTTCGTTTTTTGCCTCCGCCTATACTGCATATCCTGCTTCTCATTTCGCCAAAATCAAAAAACCTGTGAAACCATTCATTATAGTCATTATTGTTATCTATGGACCCTGTATCCATAATTTGTCACCTACAGTATGTAACCTGCTTTACATATGGTAACATCCCATATGGAAGACATGGCAAATTCATTTTATTAAGTTTGGCTGAATATCTTATGTCAATATCTTAGGGATGTATCACATAAGAATTACCGTTTCTTTGGTGTGATGGGGCATTACATCGGGCATATGAATTTACAGTTGGCAATCAGTTATTATAAGCTGTTGCAACAAATACATCCCATGGAAAGGTGATTATGCCTCTGTGATCTGCATACCTATCTGCGGTTTCTTTTGATTCTTTTTTTATGGATGATATTGTGCTATCTCCTTTTGACTCGATCAAATGGCGGATTGAGTTTGCAGTTGAAGACATGTAGTCAGACCAATAATCCTCAAATGCTCCTGCCTGATAACAAAAAGTGTGTTTTTTTATTGATATTTCAGAAAGGCCAGCGCTCTTTAATATGATGGATAGATCGCCGGGGTTACCAAATGCGTGAACTGATGGGGAATTGTTAGGTCTTATGTTTGGGATATACCTTAATATGCAGTCCATTATACAGCTAAAATAGGGAACACCTTTTGGAGAACCGTGAACTGCTATGGATAGTTTCCCGCCCTTAATTAAAATCTCTTTCAGTTCTTTAAGAACCGCAAGCGGGTTTGGGAAGAACATCAAACCAAATTGGCACAAGATTTTGCTAAAAAAGGACTTGCGAAACCCCAAGTTTTCGGCATCCATTTCAATTAGCATGAGTCTTACAAAATTAGGCGGTGTTGGTAATTTGGCTATCGATAGTGCAGTTCTCGAAATGTCCACTCCGATTACAAGACCTTTGACCCCAACATCCCCAACACCCTTGTTGACTCCCATGGTTTTGCCCATTGCCTTGACTATCTCGTTTGAAATTACGCCTGTCCCACATGCGAGATCGAGTACATTGTCGCTTGGATTTATTTGGGCTGATTCCACTAGTTTTTTTGTTGATTTAAAAGGTCCTGTATCTGTGCTTGCCCAATTTTTGTGATATGTAGAAGCAACGGCATTCCAGTTTGTTTTGGTATTGATTTTATGCTGGACTGGATCAAAAGCTGAAGGTATTGTTGAATTTGGTTTATCCAAATGCCATTCATATGAGGGAACAAAGGATATAATTATTTGGTTGGTATGTCCTTTAACGCTTTGGGATACCTAATGGGATACGGTGAACCCGTTTTTTTTTATTACTATGATTTTGCACTCATGCTAAATTGGCAAGCCATGTATATGAAATTAATTATCTCGCCTGCCGAAAAAGCCTAATGTTGATTATGTTGCCTACCTATAGGTATTCGCATATCATATGTTTTTGCAAATAATCTGT
>JBNJLU010000025.1:0-10499 GCA_050591185.1 Candidatus Nitrosocosmicus sp. | reverse complement strand
CATGCCTGTTGCAAAAAGAATAATCCCCTGTTTGGATGTTAATAAAGGTAGAGTTGTAAAAGGTATTAATTTCAAAGAATTAAAGGATGCAGGAAATCCAGCCACCTTAGCAAAAAGATATAGCGAAGAGGGGGCTGATGAGTTAGTATTTTTAGACATTACTGCTGCAGAAGAACATAGGGAAATTATGAAAAACATCGTTAAAAAAGTGGCAAGTGTAATAAACATCCCTTTTACAGTTGGCGGAGGAATAAAAAAACTGGAAGACGCTAGAAATATTTTACTAAGCGGTGCAGATCGAGTATCAATTAATACAGCAGCAGTAATAAATCCAGATTTAATTCAAGAGTTAATGTCTATTTTTGGTAGACAATGCATAGTTGTTGCATTAGATGTTAGCAGAAATTATGGTGAAGGCGGTAAAAACATCTTTTCCAAAGACGGAAAAAACTACTGGTTTGAAATAAAAACATATGGTGGTAAAAAATCAACACTAATCGACGCAATAGAATGGGCAAAAAAAGTAGAGAAACTCGGAGCTGGCGAGATACTTTTAACTAGTATCGATGCAGATGGAACGGAAAATGGTTATGATATCGAATTACTTAATGCTATTTGCAATAGGATAAATATCCCTGTAATTGCTTCAGGAGGATGCGGATCAAAAGGAGACATATTAAAAGTATTTGAAAAAACACAAGTCGATGCGGCTTTGGCAGCATCATTATTTCATTTTAAACGGGCAAGTCTAAATGAAGTTAAAGAATATCTAAATAAAAACAATATACTTATCAGGTTATAATTACGTGTTTATTTTGTAATTCACTATAAAACTATATCCTAAGGTATAAAACTAGACGGTTGTTAAAATTTGAAAATTTGAAAATTCATTTCTATAAGTTTCATTAATAGTTTCAATATTAGTTACTATTGCATTTTCAGGGCCATCATTACACCAATCTAACAGTTTATTCATATTTTCCCTTTCACCTTCTAAAATAGCTTCGACTCGCCCATCCTTTAAATTTCTAACCCAACCCATAATATTCAACTCTTGTGCTTTATATGATGTATTTTGTCTAAAATACACTCCCTGTACTTTTCCACTAATAAAAATATGTAGCCTAGCATATTGCATTATATTCACATTGCCAAAAATTATTTGATTATCATAGAAAAATACTAGGATAATAAACCACCTTCTTCAATAAATAATTCTTCATGTGAGGTACCTTTTCTAATTAATTTGAAATCATCATCAAGTGTTTTCATTAGGACAGGGGGTTTCGTTTGACAATGAAATGGCATGTTAAAAACTAAAGAATAAGCACCTATATTATAGAACAGAATATAGTTACCTACGTTCGTATCAGACAGGTCAGACACTTTAGAAACTGGAAAAACATCAAGTGTATCACATAAACGCCCTACCAAATGGGTATTTTTCACAGTAGAATGTTTCCTAATGTCATTGGAGTTCATTTCATAAATATCATTGTGGCAAAGTATTACTTCTTGTGGGTATTCTTGTTTAAGTAACGCAGCATCCAATAGAAGATGATATCCCGTATCTAATATAACAATTTTATGATCATTGTATTCTTTGGTATTTACAACTTTCGATACCATTATAGAGGATTCTGCCACCAAGAATCGTCCGCTTTCGATCATTAATGTAAAATCACCATGACAAGACGCTAAATTATTTAGTTTTTCTATATATATTGATGCCATTTCTGCAGGTGTTGGCACAGGATCATTATAAAATACAGGTGTTCCTCCGCCAATATCTAAAGTAGTTATTGAAAAATTATTGATTTCTTTTTTTAATTTATTTATAAGTGAGTTAAGTCTCTCTAATGCATTCACATAACATGCAAAATTAGTTATTTGAGAACCAAGATGAAAATGAAATCCTTCAAAATCCAATAAAGAATCATTATAGATAGATTTGACAATAAAATAGGCTGAATCAATTTTTCCACCATTAAGAGGCACACCAAATTTTCCATTTCTATAAGATGCACGAACTTCTGCTTTAACACCTACTTCAGGATTTATGCGAACCATTATTTTAGGGCGTATATTTATAATACTCGCAGCTTTTGATAAATTTATAAATCCATAGTAAGAACTAACCACTATTCTTTTAATTCCATTTTTTAATACCTCTATATATTCCTCTAATTCTTCTGTAACACTAGTATAAACTATATTTTCAGGATTTCCTTTCAGTTGTTTTATAAAATATAATTCCCCTAATGATGTAAGATCAAAAGTTATGC
Organism: Candidatus Nitrosocosmicus sp.; assembly: GCA_050591185.1. Taxonomy (GTDB): domain Archaea; phylum Thermoproteota; class Nitrososphaeria; order Nitrososphaerales; family Nitrososphaeraceae; genus Nitrosocosmicus. The sequence continues at coordinate 8,214 of JBNJLU010000025.1, read as the reverse complement.
CATCTTTCATAAAAGTTTTCAGAATAGAAGGATTAAAATTGGCCTTAACAGAATAAGCAATTTTTACATCACCTTGAAATCCCTTATAAGCATTATGTAGTTCTAATAATTTATCGTGTAAAGTTTTTTCATCTATAAGATACAAAGGTGTACCATATCTTTCCGCCAAAATGTTTATTTCTTTATCTGAAACAAAACGTTTTGTATTATGTAACGTTACTTTATTTCGAAAAACCTGTAATACATTTTCTACCATTCTTTGAGTGAAATTTATTCATATAGATAATGCTTAAAAACATTGCTCCTTAAAATATTTTCATTTTGTCCATTTTATTAAATAATTTATGAAATATGAGATCAAAAAGAAAAAATATTAGAAAATGGGTTTTATAAAAACAGATAAAAAATAGCCTATCTATAATATGGAACTGTCAATTTTTCTCCTGACCTATTTTCTTTCTGTCCTTTAATCTTTTTAACCGCATCCTCAAAATGCTTCATCGTGACATGGGTTTCTGATGCATGCTTAGCAGCGTCTTCAGGGGTATTATATTTTTGAAGATACTCGTGTAGGACTATAGAGACCGCTGTGTTGGCAACTGAACTAACATCCGCTCCACTAAATCCTTCTGTAAGTTCTGATATTTTGTCAAAATCAATATCCTTAGAAATAGGTTTATCAGAAGAATGGATTTCTATTATTTTTTTTCTAGTATTTTTATCTGGTAATGGCACATACACTATTCTATCAAATCGACCAGGCCTCAATAAAGCGGGATCAATCATATCAGATCTGTTAGTTGCAGCAATAGTAACTACACCATTTAATGAATGAATTCCATCCAATTCTGTTAGCAATTGTGAAACTACTCGTTCAGTGACCATGCTATCACCGCCTAGTCCTCTTATTGGTGCGATGGAGTCAACCTCATCAAAGAAAACAACGCAAGGAGCTGCCTGCCTTGCGCGTCTAAATATTTCCCTAATACCGCGTTCAGATTCGCCAACCCATTTTGAAAGTAGTTCTGGTCCTTTTACACTGATAAAGTTAGCCTCAGACTCTGTGGCGACTGCTTTGGCCAGCATGGTTTTCCCTGTACCTGATGGCCCATGCATCAGAATTCCCTTAGGCATGGAATGGTCTAATTTGGTGTAAAGATCGGGATACCTTAATGGCCATTCCACTGCCTCTTGAAGTTCTCGTTTAACCTCATCCAGGCCACCAATATCACCCCATTTAACATCAGGAGACTCTAAGTAAACCTCCCTCATGGCAGACGGCATTACTTCCTTTATGGCGTTGTCAAAATCAGCCATAGTTACAATCAATTTATTTAACACTTCAGGATTGATTTTTTCATCTTCCAGATTGAGTTCGGGCAATAGCCTGCGCAGGCATTTCATTGCGGCTTCCTTGCACAAACCCTCAAGGTCCGCACCAACAAACCCATGGGTCACCGCTGCAATTTTTTCCTGGTTGACATCCGCATCCAAAGGCATGTTTCTCGCATGGATTTGGAGAACCTCCAATCTGCCGCGTTTGTCGGGCACCTTAATCTCAATTTCCCTGTCAAACCTACCGGGCCTTCTGAGTGCGGGGTCAAGAGCGTTCGGCCTGTTGGTAGCGGCAATGACAATGACTTTGCCTCTTGCCTCAAGGCCGTCCATCAGCGACAGCAACTGCGATACAACCCTTCTCTCAACCTCACCTGTCACCTCCTCCCTTTTTGGTGCGATGGAATCTATCTCATCAATAAACACTATGGACGGGGCCTTTTCCTTGGTTTCCTTGAATATCTCACGAAGCCTTGCCTCGGATTCACCGTAAAACTTGCTCATAATTTCGGGGCCTGAGATGCTGATAAAGTGCGCGTTGCTTTCGTTTGCCACAGCTTTGGCAACCAATGTTTTACCCGTGCCCGGTGGACCATAAAGCAACACACCCTTTGGTGCCTCTATGCCCAGTTTTTCAAATATTTCAGGGTGACGTAATGGTAACTCAATCATTTCACGCACCTTTTGGATTTCCTCTTTTAATCCCCCGATATCCTCGTATGTAACCTGGGGCACACCACGTAATGTTTCACCACGTTCAGCGATATGGAAAACCGTTTTTTGTGTAACTAAAACGGCATCCACACCAGGTCCAGGTGTAACCCCTATAACTTGGAAGGTAAGTCTGCCACCAAAATATGGCACCATGACATTATCTCCCTTAATTAATGGAACACTTTCAAGAGCATCAGCTAGGTATCGCTCATCTATAGGAGGAATGGCTTCTAATGGCGCAACAATGACTTTTTCCGCAGGAACTGCTTTAATCTTTCTAACAAGCACAGTGTCACCAATGGCTATACCCGCATTGTTTCTAACCAGACCATCCACTCTGATTATACCCTTTCCCTCATCTGAAGGATAAAGTGGCAAGCATTTTGCAACGGTTTTGCGCTTTCCTTTTATTTCAACAACATCTCCTGTAGATGCACTCAATGAATCCATCGAATCATAATCAATTCTAGCAACTCCACGGCCTACATCTCGCGTATAAGCTTCAAGCACCTTTAAAGTTGTGGTGTTTTGGCTCACATAAACTACTACACCATAACTACTTATAACTTTATTATCAGAATCAAACTAAAATAAACGATATAACTAATTTTTACAAATTAATAGATATTTTGTATTACGGATTTAAGATAAAATCATCTTAAATGCTCTTATGTAATTCATTGAAAGGAGAATAAATTTAAAAGCGGGTCTAATGGTTTAATATTAGATATAATTGGGTAAAAGGACACTAGTACGTAGAAGAGGTAGAGGAGGAAAGCAATTTAGAGCAATAATAGTTGGAAAAATTGCTCCCACCAAATATCCAAATTTCAAGATTAACGAACTCCATTCAGGGGTTGTAATGGATATAATACATGAACGTGGAAGAGATGCGCCAGTATCTAAAATAAAATTTGATGATGGGCTTTATTCATATGTTCCAGCACCAGAGGGCACAGTGGTTGGAAATAAAATAGAGGTTGGAAATAGTGCAAAGCCATCCTCTAAAAATATTCTAGATTTAGAGTCCATCCCAGATGGAACCATCATTTGTAATATAGAAAAAAACATTGGAGATGGAGGAAAGCTTATCAAGGCCGCAGGTTCTTCAGCAATAGTTTTTTCACATTCAACAGATACTGTAAAAATAAAATTCCCATCAGGTACTATACTAAATATGAATTCCAAATGCCGCGCAATGATTGGAGTTATTGCTGGCGGCGGTAAAAAAGAGAAACCATTTCTCAAAGCTGGAAATAAAGCAAAATACATGCAATCAAGGGGAAGGCTATATCCGATAGTAAGAGGAATAGCACAAGCTGCGGTATACCATCCTCATGGTGGAGGAAGACATCAACATATTGGTCACCCCTCATCTGTTGCAAGAAATACTCCTCCTGGGGCAAAGGTCGGTATCATAGCACCGAGAAAAACAGGTAGAGCAAGACTAAAAAAGAGACAATAGAATAACAAACCCCCTTTTTATTTTTTATTAATAATGACATATCTAGCAAATGCACTTGAAGAAATGGAGTATACATTAAAGAATAATACATTTTCAAGATCAACGGCTTTAGATCTTCTACAAAAACAAGAAGAGGGGAACCCCTTTAAGGTATTGATTGGAACCATTCTTTCATCCAGAACAAGAGATGAAAATACAACTCACGCATTAACAAAGTTATTTGCAAAATACAAAGGTTCACAAGAAATTGCAGATGCAGGTATAGAAGATATTAAAAAAGCCATATCATCAGTAGGCTTTTACAATGTAAAGGCAAAAAGAATAAAAGAAGTTTCAAAAATCATAAATGAACAGCATCATGGTAAAGTGCCAAGCAATATTAAGGATTTGCTAGATTTGCCTGGTGTAGGAAGAAAAACTGCCAACTGTGTTTTAGTTTACGGGTTTAAGATCCCGGCCATTCCTGTAGATACACACGTACATAGGATTTGCAACAGACTGGGAATAGTAAAAACAAAAGATCCAGATAACACTGAAGAGAAACTATCAGAAATTTTAGACAAAAAATATTGGATTAAATTAAACTCAATAATAGTAAGGTATGGACAAAACATTTGTCTTCCAGTAAAACCTCAATGTGATTATTGTAAGTTAAAACAAAATTGTAACTATTATAAAGAAAAAGATAGCCAAGTGATGGTTTAATCGGTATAGAAAGTACTTGTTATATGGGGCGCCTTTTTTTAAAGACCAATAAAAATATTACCAGACCTCCAACCCCTACCATCACTATAAGTGGTAAATAATACAAAGGAGATTGAGAAGGATTTCCATGTAAAACCTCAAAATTAACATATCCACCTGATGCACTATCTGGCAATTGGGATTCATCCTTTCCATAAACATCGATAGATCCAATTTTAAAACCGTTTAGGGATAGTTTATCAATAACGATTCTTTTGCCATTACTGACAGATAATCCCTGAACATTAGCATGAGTTAAAGCAACAGGATTATCCCCATACCAGCCATTTTCTTTATTTTCATATAGTCTCATGTATCCAGTTTCATTAGTATTTGCAGCAACGAAGAATTGTTTTAATTCATCACCAAACATGGTAATTTCAATAAATTTTTCACTTGGAGAGGGTTCTTTAATTTGTATTACGGTTTTTGCTTCAGGGTTGTCAGAATATGTCAGGTTATTATTAATTAATAATATCCAATCATTTAGTATAGGATCTTGAAATTTATATTCTGTTGAGTTTTGTCGTTCTTGATTAGAAGCAGAATAATGAAAAGCAAATCGCTCATTATTATTTTTTTTAAATGTCTGAAAATCCTGGGATTGATTTGATTGAGAGAAAGTTAAACTAGGATTATACATAATACCAAATGTTATAAACAAAAATAGCAGGAAAAAACAAAAAAAGTAAATTGATCTGTCCATTATCATTTAATATTCCTTTTTAAAAGAAGTATATATTTGTAAAAATATACAGTATAACATAATGTATCACTCTACAAATGGATTCTGGTATGATGATATAACCTGAGAGATTTCAGGACGCATAAGATGGATAGGCGGTATCTCTCTAGATAAAAACATTTTTCTCATTTTAGTACCACTTAATTCCTCTTTAAAATCCTGGTCATGAGGACAAGTCCTTTCATTTGCAAAGTTTATGCATTTTTTACAATAGTAAAAAGCAGGAAAAAATATCGGTTCTATTCCAAGGTCAGGATAGTCTTTAAAAATATCATGAGCAGCAAACGGGCTGTAATAATTGCCTACTCCAGCGTGATCTCTCCCTATTATGATATGAGAACACCCAAAGTTTTTGCGCATAATGGCATGATGAATTGCCTCTTTAGGTCCTGCATATTTCATTTTAGTATGTAAAGTAGAGAAAATGATTTTCGATTTTGGGTAATAGTTGTCCATTAGAGCGTTATATGACTCCAAAATCACCTCATCTTTAAAATCCCCAGCCTTTTTTTTTCCTATCAAAGGATTAATAAACAAACCATCATAGATATTCAGTACAGATTTTTGTAACATTTCATGTGCTACATGTGGAACATTTCTAGTTTGGAATGCAACAATACTTTTCCAGCCGCGATCATCAATTTCCCCTCTAACTTTTGATGGGGTTAAACGAACCGCATCATCTAAATCGCCAGTATTTAGTATTTTAACCTCCCCTTCAACAAGAGTATCCTTCATTGTTAAATAACTATACACCCCCGGATGATAATGATCGTCTGTTTGAAAAATTGACTTTGCCGCTTGGAGTTTATCAAAAGAAAATAAATCCTTTACGTATAATATTCCAAATATTTTACCGTTATTTCGTAATGCAATTTCTGATTCATCTTTAACTTTTTTAGCAGAATCATTATCAACATCTAACACAATAGGGATTGTCCAAGGTAAACCGTTACTAAGTCGTCCCTGTTTTAAAATACTAAGAAAATTCTCTTCACCTATAAAACCCTTTAGTGGGCTAAAAACACCAAAAGAAATATTCTCTGCCTCCTTTTTTAATTCGGAATCTACATCCAATATAAACAAGTCATCATCTATTTTAGATGAATCAATAAAATTATTTACAAGATTACCACCGTGTGGTTTTATCATTCATATTTACATAATGATAAGGTTATTTCTTTTTTTCTAGTTATACTTATTTTTTGGTCCAATGCAATCCACACTCTTTATGCAGGTCATTTTCCCACCACCATCGTCCTGATCGTAAATCATCTCCAGACAATATTGCCCTGGTACATGGAGCACAACCAATACTAGGATACCCTGCATCATGTAATTTATTGTAAGGCAAACCATTCTGTTTTATATAATCCCAGACCATGTCATTTGTCCAATCAGCTAAAGGATTAATTTTAACAATGTCATTATTAGATGAATCTATTTCAATTTTTTTTGTATTTGCTCTTGTAAAAGTTTGATCTCTCCTTAAACCGGTTACCCATGCATCCAAAGTTCCCAGAATTCTTTTCAGTGGATGAACTTTTCGGATTTCACAGCAGAGTTTTCTATTTGAGACACTTTGGTACATTAAATTTATTCCATTTTCATAAACCATTTTTTCAACTTCCAAATGATCTGGAAATAAGGTCTCTATCGGTATTTGATATTTTTTTTGTATTCTATCCATTACTTCATAAGTTTCGGGGTTGAGTCTTCCTGTATCCAAAGTAAAAATTCTAGTGTTATTTTTATCAATCTTGACCATTAAATCAATTACAACTACGTCTTCAGCACCAAAACTAGATGCGAATGCAATTTTAGGAGAATATTTTTTCATAGACCAAGATAAAATATCTTTAGTATTTTTTTTCTCCAATTCATCAAAGTCCATAGAAAGTGATTTTATCGAATTAGTTTGTTTATCATGATTTAACATATTATTAATTATGAATTAACTCATATAATTATTGTTGCAAAAAAAAGTGAAAGCATTAGAAGTATTTTAGAAATATTAGAAAAACAGGTGTACAAAAGTTATTATAGTTTATTAAGAAGTATAGAGAAGTTATTAAATCTCGTGGTGAAAAGTCTGGAATTAGAAAATAAATGGAAATTATTTACAAAATATCATGATCTTGGATTCGATCCCTTAAGATGGTTACCAGAATGCGCTAACGAGTTAAACTATGATAGGTTAAACATTTTATCAGAAGAACTTAAAAGAAATAATTTAAGAATACTTCCAAATCATTATAGTTATTTTTTCTATCCTGAAAAAAAAAATGTAGAAATAATTAGGAGGCTATACAAATCAAATGAAGAATTAAAACCAGAGGATCTAAAGACAAAGAAAGCTATTGCAATAATGAAATGGGATAAGAATACAGTTTATGATAACAGCCTGTTGATAAAAAAGATTAAAAGGATTTCTGAACAACTGAAGGCAAAAATTGAAATAGAAAGAATTTCCATAATACCAACAAATAGCAAAGAAGAATATCAGTTCACCTTATTGGATCACATTAAAACTCAAAGAGGGAATAGATCAGGATATACAGTTGTTACTAGCTCAAATACACAGGCTACAGACATTAACCAAAACATAGAATCGCCAATTCATATGGAAATATCGCTCACAGAATCCATTAATTTATTAAATTCGTTGGGATGTTCAATTGATATAAGGCTTTTTCCTATTTATGATGCACCTAATGACGATATTCTAGATAAAATTAGAAGAGACATTGATAATTTTACCATAAAATACAATTATTCATTTGAAGATTATAGTTCATTAAAACTAGGGAGTCTTTTTTTTGGTACCACTGCAACAGGCAATATTCACAAAGAACTACCAAATAGATACGACTTGGTGAAAGAAGATACACAAATAATAACTACTGATAAATTGGGCCTTTTAGCATGTCTTAGTTTATACACAATTGCTATCCTAAATGAAAAATTATTTGAAAAATTAAATAAAATTGGTATACAGGATAGCAGATTAAATCAACTAAAAGATTTAGCTATCAAAAATCTAACCGAACCAAAGGTATCTCTAGGCAAACTAATCACAAAGTTTTTACCGGACTTTGAAAGCGAATTTGATTTTCAATCACATATAATAGTTACACACCCTATCTCAAAAAATGGAATTTTATCTTTATATGAAATCTCAAAACTGACCAATAGTGAATTAATTATAGAC
>JBNJLU010000024.1:0-10604 GCA_050591185.1 Candidatus Nitrosocosmicus sp. | reverse complement strand
TTTCTTAAACACAATTTCTTAAACACAATTTCTTAAACACAATTTCTTAAACACAATTTCTTAAACACAATTTCTTAAACACAATTTCTTAAACACAATTTCTTAAACACAATAAATAATTAATGAGTTGTATAACCTAAATCGGTTGTCTTATTTTTATTGCATTTGATGATTGTGTTTTAGACGAAGGGTTATAGATTAACAAAAACTTTTGCAACTGTCGTATTGTGGGTACTTGAAATGTCCACCTTTACTTTACCAAGGTTTTCAAATATTAATATCAAAAACTCTTTGATAAACAATGACCAATTTTCCCCCAGCTTGTGCTGGATCACATAAGTGTGTTTTCCATCATCTTCAACTCTGTGGTCTGAGTTAATTCCAACCACTTTTAGGTACTGTTCCAAAACTTCTAAAGATGATATTAGGTTGTAATTTTTTTTTATAAGCAACACGGAATCTTTTAGAAAGGTGAATGCTATCTGAGAAAGATCCTTCATTAGGATATTCCTGAAATTTGAAACATCTTCAATCCCGTTTTCTTTTCCTATTTTTATTGTCTCATCTAGAATGCTTGAAAGCAAAATTTTGGGAATTGGTATCATTCCCATTTTGTTTTCGTATCTTTCCCAATTTGAATATCTGCGTAATATTTGGTTAATTAAAACATTTAACGATGTTTCTCTGTATTCTGCCTCTGTTTGCAATTCTTCTATTATAGAGCTTTCAAGCCTAAATGTAATGCTTCTTGTCCTGCCAGTTTTGTTTTCACCAACTTTTTCTCCTTTCACCTTTTTCTCCTTGTCCTTCTCTTATTTTTTATTTGTCCTAATAAATTTTTTGTAGTGTTTTGGGATTCCAATCGTTTAAAAGTTAAATTGCGTTTCTTTGAGGTGTTTTATTGGCTTATTGGTTTTGCTGTGGTAGAACCTGCACTTATTCCATCTATATGTGGATACATGTGATTGGTGATTTTCTGATTTGCTTGCCTAATTCAATTGAGGTTAAGGTGGTGGTCTTCTTTTGGTTATCCAAAAAAAATTGTGCCTTGTTAGTTCTCATTTTAATTCTCTAGGAAACTTTTAAAGGTATGCCCAGTTTCTATTTCCAAGATTATGTATCTATATGTTATCTTTTGAGGTGTTTCGATGTTTTGTTTTGCATTTGTATTCATTAGTTTTTTTTTCTTACCGTTCAAAAATAATGCAAATAGTTTGTACTCGTTATTTTGTCGCACAAAAGGTTCCTAGTGATGATGATTCTTAATGTGTATTTGCATTGAGGATTCAGAGAATTTTTTCAAGTTGTTTTCATCACTGAAAAATTCTTCAGATCTGCCATGAAACAATAGTTTTTTGTAAATGCAGGCTATCTTGTTTGATAACAGATTGACTGCGTCAAGATCATGAGAAGACCAGATTATTGTTATTCCCTTTTCCTTGTTTAACTTTGTCAGTAGCCTGTAGAATATCTTTAATATGTTGACATCAATGGCTGTTGCGGGCTCGTCTAAAATTAAAAGTTCAGGTTCGTGGATTAGTGCTTTGGTTATCATAACTCTCTGTTGTTGCCCGCCAGACAGGTCCCCAATTCTTTTATCCATGTATTCTGAGATGCCTGTTAGTTTTACTAACTCATTTATTTTCTCCTTGCCGATTTTTTTCCCTATTGTGCCCAACTGTATTATTTCCTTTACTGTTGCTGGGAACCTTGTGTCAAATTTATTTGACTGGGGTATATACCCTATTTTTTTATATATTTCTTTTGACTCTTTTTTTATTTCCTTGCCAAAAATCTTGATTGTCCCGGAATAATCTTTGTTTAAGCCAAGCATACATTTGAACAGGGTTGTTTTTCCAGCGCCATTTGGACCTATTATCCCTAAGAAATCTCCTTTCTTTATCTCAAATGACACATCATCTAAAATTACATCTGAATTGTTCATCAAATTCAGGTTCTTTATAACGACAACTTTATTGTCGTCATTATTGGTATTGGTGGCGTAAGAAGTGGGAGAATTGGGAGGAGGAGAAGAAGTGGGAGGAGAAGAGGGGGACATTATTTAAACTCAAATGAGATTCTCTATCTCCGTATATTAAAATTCCTTAATTGATTTCGTTAAATCAAACAATACTATGTTCTTGGTTTTACTTGATTAAACATAAATATAAAATAACCTCGTATTGTGTTATGGTTGTTTTTTTCAATATCCGTCTCACTATGCTTTCTTTGAGTTTATTGATGTTGTTATGTACTTTTGTAAACCCATTTGGGGTCCATGCCCAAAGCGAAACACCAATTATTTCTGGGTTATTTGGAGGTGGAAATAACTCTTTGTTGAACGATGTGTTTAATAAAGTAAAGGACTCTGTTGTTCAAATTACCACAGAGTACGGTCCATCTGATTTCCCTAATCGATTTTTTGACACAGCTAATGACCGCCCAACACCTACAAAATTTGGCTCTGGGTTTGTATATGACAAGTCTGGCTACATCATAACTAATTATCATGTTGTGAGTGAGTCCAATGACATTACTGTTACATTCAATGATGGGAATACATATTCTGCACAATTGGTGGGAACGGACCCATATGGGGATGTTGCCGTAATCAAATTAATCAATCCATCCGAGGAAAACTTAATACCCGTGGTATTCTCAAATTCAACAAAACTAAAGGTAGGCGATCCTGTGCTTGCCATTGGAAACCCATACGGTTTGGATAACACATTAACATTTGGAATTGTGAGCCAAATGGGTAGGCTCCTGCCCAATTCTGATTCTGGATACTCAATACCTAATGTGATTCAAACAGACGCGGCAATAAACCCCGGAAATTCTGGTGGCCCACTAATTGACTTAAATGGTGGTGTTGTTGGGATGAATACTGCCATTTTCTCAAATACGGGAGCCTACACTGGGGTTGGTTTTGCCATTCCATCAAATGATGTTTTAAGGGTAATTCCATCGTTAATAGAAAGGGGCTCATATGAACATCCCTGGCTTGGCATTGCTGGATTTAAACTAACACCCGATTTGGCTGAGAGTTTTGGACTACCGCGAGATTACAAAGGCGTTGTAATTGAAAATGTGGTCGAAAACGGCCCTGCGGATAAGGCGGGTTTGCAAGACATGATCATTCAAGGTGATAGGTATGGCCAGCAACAAATTATTGGAAAAGACATACTCATCAAAGTGGATAGTGTTTCTATCACAAGAATTGACGATGTTATCTCATACTTGGACATAAACAAAAAGGTGGGTGATAAAATTAACTTGACGGTTAATAGGAATGGGCAGATATTGGATTTGACAGCCAACTTGACTTCTAGGCCAGCCTTGTCTTTACAGGATCTTGCGTCTCCATCGCCATCTGACCCAAACGATAATCCATACAGCCCTTTCCCTGACCTTAAGCTCCCACAGCTGCCGGAGCTTAGGCTCCCACAGCTGCCGGAGCTTAGGCTCCCACAGCTGCCGTAACTTTAACACCTACACAGTTTATTTCCTCCATTCTCTTTTGTTTGGTATAGTTGTTGGTCTATTGCTTCTTTATCTTTTTTGTGAGATATCATTCAAATAAATTGTAAATATTTTTTAGTTATTGTTTTAAATAGATATTGTATGAAAGATTATGGTTTGGGTGAAATGGAGGATCTTGCAAACAGTTCAAATTCTCTAGTTTTGTTTTATGCTGACTGGTGCCATTATTGCAGTCGATTTTTGCCCGTTTTTGAAAAGAGCTTAAAAAAAATCAACCCTAAGGTGTTGGTTGGGGGTGTGAAACTCAATGATGATGACAATCCCTTATGGGATAAATACAATATTAACGCTGTCCCCACATTGATAGCTTTCTCAAATAACTCTATTAAAAGCAGAAGGGACGCAAAAATGGGTGTGGGGTTAACCAATTCCGATTTAAAATCAATTTTGTCCGATGTTGATATTGATGCTAATGAAAATAACTAGACATATTGTGGAACAACAGTTATCTTTTTATCTATATCTTATTTGACATTTTCTGTGGACTGATGATATGATGATGGGGAATTCAAGATATGCATAACATGAATAGGTTTTTATCAATAAAAAATAAAATTAAAGAGGTAAGAACATTGGCCCTGATGGGAATAACTGAGGCCGGTTCTGGTCATCCCGGGGCTTCTTTTTCTGCTGCTGAAATTATGGGATCCCTTTATTTTCAAGTCATGCGTTATGACATTACCAATCCTTTCTCCAAAAGCCGTGATTATTTTATAAACTCTAAAGCCCATTCAGCTCCTGGTTATTATGCAACATTGTCTTTAGCAGGATCTTTTCCAAAAGAGGAGATGAAGACGTTGAGAAAGCTTAATTCTAGACTACAGGGGCACCCTGTTAGGTATAGCGAGGGTCAGAAACATCATAGTGTTCCTGGAATAGAGTATTCTGGAGGGTCTGAGGGAATTGGGTTATCCATTTCTGTTGGTATTGCTTTAGCCAACAATTTGGACAATAGAGATAGTGTTGTTTATTGTTTGCTAGGCGATGGAGAAATTAACGAAGGTCAAATATGGGAGGCTGCAATGGCGGCTGCAAAGTTTAAGCTTGATAATATAGTCGCCATATTGGATAGGAATAGAATACAACAGGATGGATTTTCAGATGATATCATGCCTCTGGATCCAGTTAAAGATAAATGGTTGTCTTTTAATTGGGATGTGGCAGAAATTAATGGTCATAGGGTAGAACAGCTAATACACGAGCTCAAAATAAAGCCTGCAGGCAAGCCCAAAATCATAATAGCTAATACTATAAAAGGAAACGGCATAAAACATATGGCAAATAATCCGCAGTGGCATGGTAGGGCGCCATCTAAGAAACATCTTCCTATACTAATAAAGGAGTTGGAAGGTGAATACATGATTGCACCCTCCATCATTGCAGGTGGGGATGGGGAAAGTTATGAATCAAAAATTGAGACTGCTGAAAGGTTTGGTTGTGATCTTATTCACCTTGATGTTATGGACGGAAAATTTGTGCCTAACACAACTTTTTTTTATGACACTATAAAAAAACTGCGTGGAATAACCCAATTGCCATTTGATGCCCATCTTATGATAAGTAATCCATATGATGTTTTGGATTCCTATATTGATGCTGGATGTGACATAATTACTGTTCATGTGGAAGAATGCAAAGATGAAAAGGAATTTGAAAAAATAAATAGTAAAATAGTTTCTAATGGTGTAAGCCCAGGCATCGCAATTAATCCTGATACTGAATTGCCCGAATGGATATACCGTTATCTTGATTGTTTGGATGTGATAATACCAATGTCTGTAAATCCGGGTTTTGCAGGCCAAAAGTTTATACCTTCTGTTTTACCTAAGATGAGGAACTTGATATCTGCTCTTAGAAGCAATGGATATAAGGGGTATTTTGAAGCTGATGGCGGTATTGATCTTCACACAATATCGCCTTGTTATGAGGCTGGCTGTAGGGTTTTTGTTATGGGTAATGCTATTTTCAACTCTTCAGACATTAAAGAAACAATCAGAAATACCAAATTTTTATTAGATTCTGACCTTGAAAAAGGGTTGTTGAGAGAATCAGAATCATACGGCATAAAAGACGATTGGATGAAAATTAGAAAAAGCGTGATAAGTCAATATAGTGTGGTTAAAGAAATATGGGAACAATGATAATTATCATAAATAGTCTAAAAACCCTAAAACAAAGTGTGGATGGACAATAATGTCATATGCATTTGGCGCTGATATCCGGATTTCTGAAATGAGGTCCGCATATGGGGAAACCCTGGTGAGGTTAGGGGGGGAAAACTCTGATATTGTTTGCGTAGGTGGCGACACTACTGATTCGTTGAAAACAAAAGTTTTTGGGGAAAAATTCCCTGACAGGTTTTTTAACGTAGGCATAGCTGAAGCAAATTTGGTTTCTATTGCTGCAGGTTTGGCAATAGCAGGTAAAATTCCATTTGCAAGTACCTATGCGGCATTTGTCCCAGGTAGGTGCCTAGACCAAATTAGAAATGCAATTTGCTACCCAAATCTAAATGTAAAAATCGTGGTATCTCATGCAGGCTTATCTGTGGGTCCAGACGGCGCTAGCCACCAACAAATAGAGGATATCTCTATAATGCGATCACTACCAAACATGAAAGTTTTAGTTCCCTCGGATTCTGTCACAGTTAAAAATTTGATAAAGCAGATAGTAAATATACCTGGCCCTTTTTTTGTGAGATTGGCACGCCCGTCAACTCAGGAAAATTACTCTGCAAATTCTGAATTTAAAATAGGCAAGGGTAATATCTTGATTGATGGAAACGACCTGACTTTGTTTTCTTGTGGTACTATGGTGTCCTCTTCTATACATGCAAGCATTATTTTAAAAAAGGAACATGGTATTTTTTGTAGGGTTGTTGACATGTACTCTATAAAACCCATTGATAAAGACCTTATAGTTAAATGTGTTAAAGAGACTGGGTCTATAGTTTCGGTGGAGGAGCATAGTGTTATAGGTGGATTAGGTTCTGCTATCTCCGATATTACCTCTGAGTACTGCCCAACTTTTGTTAAAAAATTAGGCATAGTTGATGTATTTGGTGAATCTGCGCGAGATGACGAAATAGATCAATTGTTTGATAAATATGGCCTATCTCCAAAAGAAATAGTAAAGAATGTGATTGAACTTAAAAAAAGTGACAGAAAATGAAAATATTTTTAGATACAGCTAATTTTGAATCAATACAAAAGTACCTGGAACTTGGGATAGTGGATGGCATTACTACAAACCCTTCTCTCCTCTTTAAAGAAAACAGTGATCCAATCGATGCTATGAAGAAAATTGTCAAGCTGGTCGATGGCCCGGTTAGTCTGGAGGTTATTGCGACTGATTTCGACGAGATTATGTATGAATCGTTGAAACTTGCCAGTTATGGTGATAATGTCGTAGTAAAAGTTCCAATGACTGCTGATGGTTTGAAAGCTGTAAATGTGTTGACCAAAAAAAACATCAAAACAAACGTTACATTGATATTTTCGGCAAATCAGGCACTACTTGCCTCAAAAGCTGGTGCAACCTATGTCAGTCCATTTATTGGCCGACTGGATGATATTGGGCATAATGGGTTAAGTTTGATAAGTGATATAGTGCAAATATTTTCTGGGTATGATTTTTCCACGCAAGTACTTGTTGCTAGTATTCGTCATCCTATTCATGTAATCGAATCTGCTAAACTTGGCGCAGATGTTGTCACTTTGCCACCTGAAATACTTCAAAAAATGATTCATCACACACTCACTGATAAGGGTCTGGATATATTTTTAAATGATTGGGAAAAACTGAAGAAGGGATTTCCAAATATAGGTTTTTAATTGATCCCTCGTTTTTACACACCGATGTCTCAACTCAATAAATCAGTTTAATATTAATAAACCAAGTACTTTTTTTGGTAAATCTTGTAGCCTTCTTTTAGATAGTGTTAGAGTTTTCTCATAGTTTAGGTGTTTTAAATTAAGTCCTATTCCTATTGCATCATTCGTATCGGAGCCCAAACCTATGGCGATCATTCTTATACCATATCTTTTATATGATGATATTGTTGACCTAACGGCATTCATATCGGATGGTTCTCCATCTGTCAATGTAACAAAAATATCTGGCTTAAAAGAATTGATAACTGGTTGTAATATTTTATACACTTCTGCTAATGGAGTTCCGCCTAGAGGCTTAATTTGCATCAATCTTTTTGCATAAAATGAACCCCATCTAACATTTTGAGGCTTAATTACCCAGCATTTAATGGCTCTGGATTCTGTATTAAATGCGTAGAGGGTAAATTTTATATCCAGATACTCTAATCCTTCACAGAGAGCAACAGCTGCCTTTTTGTATTCGATCTCATTGTCTTCTATGCTACTTGACAAGTCTAATAATATTGATATCTTGACATTAATCGAGATTTTCTTATCACTTATGAAGATTTTTGACTGTCTCTCAATGTGGTTTTCTAATTCTAATTCTTCGCCTTGGTAATCATATTTTTCTTTCCAACCTGATTTCCATTCCTTCAATGCCGTTTTTGTTTTATTAATTAAATTATAATCGTATATTTTGTTTTCATCAGTTTCTGTATTGTCATATGGTACGGTAATAGAGAGGTTTTCGGTGGACTCATAACCTTTGTTGTCGTTTTTTTTACTCTCTTTGACAATGGCCCTAAATTCTTCTTTAATGTCCTTTCCTTGTACTATTTCTTTTTTTACTTTTTCTAATTCTATTTCCTTGTTTTTTGATTTTACAATTTTCTCGATCTGATTTGACAGTTCCTTCTGCTCTTCCTCGCGACTTGTGGATAGGCCGATCTTATCTTTAGGCATGATGATGGGGATTGGAGGTATGGACATCAGTGAATCTAGTTGTAGTATTTTTATTATCTGTCTTGTCTCACTTTCGAGCCATTTTTGGTCTGATATTGGATCTAAGAGTTTATCCCTTTTTTCGTATTTTTTAACATACTCTTTTATCATATTTTTGGCATATTCTGAGGCTTTTAGTATTCTTTCATTTTCTCCACCAAAAATTTCTCCTTTGATAAAACCGGTCAAAAAGAACTGAGAGAACGCTTCAATGATTTTGGATTTCCCATGAAGCGAATTTAAAAGAGGTTTGTTATTGCCTGACAATGCTTCATAAAATATTATTTCTTTGATCATGCCTCTCCATTCGTCAAGCCCTAAAATTTCCACTCTTTTGGTTTCTAGTGTGTTAAAAATGTGTCCAAATACTATGTCTGTATCATATATTTTAAATGAATATTTTAATCTCATCGATTCATGCCATAATAGTGTTCTCCATTGCCTGTATTTTTGAAATGCGTTGCCATGAAAGTATTCTAACTGAGGTATAGTTATTTTATTTTTGTCTAGATTTGTATAGGTTTTGTTCTCCCTTGAGATGGTTACAACTGCATCATCGTGATTTGACCACCGCCTTGCTAAAAATGTGGATATGTCTATCAGGACGTCGATTCTAATCCGAAAATCAGCAGTGTCAAAGTCATTATCTTCTTTTTCTTTTTCTTTTTCTTTTGTGTTCCAAAAAATTGACAATCTATTTCATTCTCTGTTAAATAAAAATTGAAGTCACAATGTCCATAGCTTTTCTGTATTCTATTTCTCCCCACTGGTGATATACATTTGCAAATACTATTTCTGCAGCATCTTTTGGATTGGTGTTATTTGTGACAAGTTTTGAAAATGCTATGGTTTCTCTTAAACTTGGGCCATAGAAAATCTCTTCTAATGATGCTGCTTTCCTTAAATTATTAGCCAATTTTATTGCACTTTTTACTACTTGTTCCTCGTTGTAATTCATGTTAACATGTTTTTTGATTATTTCTAACTCTGTTTTCTCTGGGGGATAGTCTAACATTATTCTAACTGGAAATCGGCTTATTATTTGAGGAGGTAATTCTTTTGTTCCAACGTGAGATAGGGGATTTATGGTGCCTATGGAAAACCAACCCTCTTTTGCTATGATAGTTTGACCTTCTGATTCTTTTAAAACTATTTGTTTTCTGTCGTCCAATGCTTCGTCTAGCCTTAGTAATACATCTGGCTCGGCTGCATTTAGTTCATCCAGATAGAGTAGGTTTCCCTCAGTCATTGATCGAACTAAAATCCCGTTTACAAAATTTATTTGACCATTATCAATGGTGTTTGTTCCTATTAAATGTGATTCCCTTGTTCTAAGGCTAAAATTAATTGATAGCAGGTCTTTGTTTATCTGATTTGCAAATTTTCTTACCAAAGTGGTTTTGCCTGTGCCCTTGGGCCCAATAATCAACACAAATAATCCAAGACTATATGCTTTGTTAAGAATAGTAAGGGCATCATTCCAATCTAGGTACTCTACATTGTTATTGTTTCTGTCATTATTGTAGTTGGAATTGGCTGCAAATATCAATATAAAATTCCTCGATACTTATCTAATTAAAATATATCGCATTTGTTTTTTAATATGCTGCGCTGTACCTTGTTTCAAAAAAAAAACAAATTAGAATAATATTCTAACCCCGATTATATCCACCAATAAGGGGTAAATCATAGACGTAATCTTCCGTCTGCGTTTATTATGGATAGAAATTCGTTTTTTGTATTAATGTTCTCTTTGAATACACCATCTACTGCAGATGTAGTAAATTCTGCTGTGGATGATTGGGTTCCCCTCGCAAATACGCACGTGTGGATAGCTTTTATGACCACTCCTATTCCTTTTGGCTCTAGTCTGTTTTTGATTTCTTCTAGTATTTGATGGGTTAGTCTTTCTTGTAGTTGTGGCCTGGAGGACACTTTATCTATGAGACGCTGGAACTTTGAGAGCCCAAATATCTTTGTATCGGGAATATACCCAATCGCAACTTCGCCAAAGAATGGAAGTAGATGGTGTTCACAGAATGAGAATAATCGCAAATGATTTCCTATTATCATGTCGTCATTGTCGGCTTTGAATGTTGTAAATTTTTCGTAAAGTCTTTTCCTTGAGAGCTCTTCACCAAATGATTGAAGTCTTTTACTTGTTTCACTGTCATAGTTATTAAC